>NZ_JBEZMS010000003.1:0-136743 GCF_040652815.1 Micromonospora sp. NPDC048169 | reverse complement strand
GTCCTGGCGGACGGTCCCCCGTCGGACGGGGAGCCGCCGGTCCTGGCGGACGGTCCCGCGTCGGACGGGGAGCCGCCGGTCCTGGCGGACGGTCCCGCGTCGGACGGGGAGCCGCCGGTCCTGGCGGACGGTCCCGCGTCGGACGAGGTGTCGCTGGTTCCGGCCGAGGGTGCGGGTCCGGGCGGCGAGCCGTCGGTTCCGGCGGACAGAGCCGGATCGGGGGGTGAGCGTCGGGCCGTGCGGACGGCGGGCACGGCGGCTGTGCGAGCCGCGTTCCGCAGGCAGCGGCGCGGCGAGCGGCTGGACGACGACGAGGTGGCCTGGCTGACGGTGCTCCTCGCCCACGTGGCGGTGCGCGACCACGCCTGGTCCCGCACCGATGGCCGGGACGACGACATCAGCCTCTGGACGGACGTGCTGCGACGCGCCGAGCCGGACCTGACCGCCGCGCCGGGATGTCTGCTCGCGTTCGCCGCCTGGCGAGCCGGACACGGGGCCCTCGCGGCTGTCGCCCTGGAACGGGTGCTGTCCGCCCACCCCGGCTACTCGCTCGCGGTGCTGCTCGACGAGGCGCTCCGGCGCGGAGTCGCCCCGTCCGCGCTGGACGGGTGGCCCGGTTCCGACGACGGCGCGGTCCTGCGACGCCGCCGACGCCGGCCACGCCGGTAGCCGCCACCCGCCGCCGTGCGCGCCCGCTGAGCGGTCAGCACCGAGACGCACGCCCCGGTGAGCGGTCAGCCGATGCGCGCCGCGCCGGTGTAGACGTTCATTGTCGGCCCGCGCAGGAAGCCGACCAGCGTCATCCCTGCCTCCTCGGCCAGCTCGACCGCGAGCGTGCTGGGCGCGGACACCGCCGCGAGCAGCGGCACACCCGCCATCCACGCCTTCTGGGTGAGTTCGAAGCTGGCCCGTCCGGAGACCAGCAGCACATGCCCGGCCAGCGGCAGCCGCCCTTCCCGGGTGGCCCAGCCGAGCACCTTGTCCACCGCGTTGTGCCGCCCGACGTCCTCGCGCAGCACGACCAGCTCCCCGTCGGCGGTGAAGAGGCCGGCGGCGTGCAGGCCGCCGGTGCGGTCGAAGGCACGCTGCGCGGCGCGCAGCCGGTCCGGCAGCCCGGCCAGCAGCTCGGCGGTGACCACCAGTGGGTCGTCCCGCACCGGGAACTGCGAGCGGGTCCGCACCGACTCGATGCTCGCCTTGCCGCACACGCCGCACGAGCTGGTGGTGTAGAAGTTGCGCGACGGGTCGGTGACGGGCTCGGGCACGCCGGGCGAGAGCACCACGTCGACCACGTTGTAGGTGTTCGGGGTCTCCACCCCGGCGCAGAGCTGCGCGGTGTGCACGTCCTCCGCCGACCGGATCAGCCCTTCGGTGAGCAGGAAGCCGATCGCCAGGTCCAGGTCGTCGCCGGGCGTACGCATCGTCACCGCCAGCGGCCGGCGCCGGCCCGGACCGGCCGCACCGACGCGGATCTCCAGCGGCTCCTCCACGGCCAGGGTGTCCTGCCGCCGGATCCGCCCCCTGCCGTCCCCGGCCGCGCCGAGGTCGATCCGCAGCACACCACGCCGATCCGTCGCCCGTCCCATGCCGCCATCCTCCCCGGGCGCCCCGCCGCCCGCACGTCGCCCCAGGTCTTCCCGCCTTCCCCGGCCCTCGGCCGGCCCCGGCCAGCCCTCGGCCCGATGATCGATACCAGTTCGGTGAAGTGGCGGTACCGGAGGCCTGGATTCCCCACCACTTCGGTGAGGAACAGTCGATGAACGCCGGACAACGCCGGGCGCCGGCCCGGGTGGGGAAGCGGCGGTTGTGGCTGTGGCTACTGTGAGGCGGTGACGGGGTACGCGGCGATCCTGCTCGCCGGTGGCGCGGCCCGGCGGATGGGCGGGGTGGACAAGCCGGCCCGTGCGGTCGGCGGCCGGCCGATGCTGCACCGGGTCCTGGACGCCGTGACCGACGCGGACCAGCGGATCGTGGTCGGCTCGTCCGGCCCGGTGCCCAGTGGAGTCCGGACGACCCGGGAGGAGCCGCCGGGTGGCGGTCCGGTGGCCGCCACGGCGGCCGGGTTGGCGCTGCTCGACCCCGGTACGACGACTGTCGCCCTGCTCGCCGCCGACCTGCCGCTGCTCACCGCCGCGGCGGTGGCCGAGCTGCGACGCGCCCTCGCCGCCCCGACCGCCGGGCCGGAAGACGCCCTGATCGCCGGGCCGGATGACGCGCTGGCCGCCGGACGGCAGGCGCTGGATGGGCCCGCCGCCGCGCTCGCCTGCTATGTGGACGGGGACGGCCGCCGTCAGCACCTCTGTGCCCTCTGGCGGGTGCCCGCTCTGCGGGCCGCCCTCGACCGGCTCGCCGCGACGCGCGACGGCTCGCTCGACGGTGCGCCGGTACGCGGGCTGCTCGCCGGGGTTCCGGTACGGGAGGTGTCCTGGTCCGGCTCAGGGCCGCCGCCCTGGTTCGACTGCGACACTGACGAGGACGTACGCCGGGCGGAGGAGTGGACGAGATGACGGTGCTTGACGACTGGGTGACGGCGGTCTGCGCCGAACTGGACCTGGACCCGGCGGGGGTGCCCGTGTCGGCAGTGCTCGACGTGGCCCGGGACGTGGCCCACCAGGTGGTCCGGCCCGGTGCGCCGGTCACCGCGTACCTGCTGGGGGTGGCGGTGGGGCGCGGCGCGGACCCGGCCGCGGCGGCCGAGCGGCTCATCGCCCTGGCCGGCTCCTGGCCGGTGGACCTGGGCGGTTCCACACCGAAGGAATAGCGCCTCGCGCGGGATTCGGTCCCCCTCGCGCCTGGGTAGGGTGGCGGGAACGGACGGAGGCGATCTATGACGGCAGACCACCCCTCGGCGCCGGAGCACCACGCCACCGGCGCCACGCCGGAGCACCACGAGCCGATCCTGCTCGACGAGCCGACCACTGCTGATCTCCGCGCCAAGGTCACCGAGGCCTGGCGCGAGTTCGCCCGGGCGCTCGCCGACCGGCTGCGCGGGCTGCCCACGGGCGGGCATCTGGAGGTGACGCTCGACCCGACCGCCTCGGGCACGGGGGACGCCGTCTACTCGGTGAGCGTGGACGCCGGCGAGGAGGGACGCCTCTCGGCCCGCGCGGTCGGCAACGCCACGCTGCCGCAGGGCTACCGGCTGGACCGGGCGGCGGTGGCCGACATGGTGGCGCTCGGCTGGTCACCGCCGGGTGTGGTGCCGGGCTCCGGCGAGCAGTTCGGGCTGGACTGCGGCGCCGACGAGGCGACCCGGCTGGCCGCCGTGCTGTCCCGGACGCTGCGCGACGTCTACGGCGCCCCGCATCCCGCCTTCCTGGTCTACCTGGTGCACGACACCGAGGGTGAGCCGTTGCCTGTGGAACCGCTCGGCACCGCTCGCAGCGAGTTCGGCCCGGACCGCGACGTCGAGGCCGACCTGGACGAGGCGCTGGCCGCGGCGGCGGCCGCCCAGGCCGGCGAGAACGACGTGCTGGCGCTGGCGGAGCGGGTCCGCACCGTCGTGTCGACGATGCTGAAGTCCACGTCCGACAAGCTCCAGGTCGACTCCGACGGTGACATAAACATCCGGGCCGGGTCGGCCATGGTCTTCGTCCGGGTGCGGGACAACCCGCCGCTGGTGGACGTCTTCTCGCCGGTGCTGACCGAGGTCGAGCCGACCGAGCGCCTGTATGTGAAGCTCTCCGAGTTGACCAACCGGATGCCGATCGGCCGGCTCTACTGCGCCGACGACACGGTGTGGGCGTCGATCCCGGTCTTCGGCCGCAACTTCCAGGCCACCCATCTGATGCTCGCGGTGCAGGTGATGACCGGTCTCGCCGACGAGCTGGACGACCGTCTGCACGGCGAGTTCGGCGGCAAGCGCTTCTTCGGCGAGGGCGACAAGCCGGCCCGGGCCGAGGACCACCGCACCGGCATGTACCTCTGAGCCGGATCAGCGTACGTCGAGCAGGGTCTTGCCGACGGTCTCCCGCGCCTCGATCGCGGCGTGCGCGGCGGCGGCCCGGTCCAGCGGGAAGCGCTGCCCGATCAGGGGGCGCAGCCGTCCGGCGGCGCCCTCGGCGAGCGCCGCCTCGGTGAGGGCGCGCAGCTCGTCCGGGCCGGGTCGTGGGCTCAGCAGCGTGACGCCGCGTGCGGCGGCCGCCTCGGCCGGGATGTCCGCCCAGGTGCCGCCGGCCAGCCCGAAGCTGAGCATCCGCCCGCCGCGGTCCAGCAGGCCGAACGCCTCCCGGGCGATCGACCCGCCGACGCCGTCGAACACCACGTCGACCGCGCCGACGGCGTCCCGGACGCGGTCGGTCCAGCCGGCCTGCCGGTAGTCGACCACCACGTCGAGGCCGGCGGCGCGGAGCAGGCCGACCTTGCGGGCGCCACCGGCGGCGGCCACCACCGTCGCCCCGGCCGCCGCCGCCGACTGCGTGAGCAGCGACCCGACGCCACCGGCCGCCGCCTCGACCAGGACCCGGTCACCCCGCCGCAGCCCGGCAGCCCGCGCCAGCATGAGGGCGGTCCGGCCGTCGGCCATCAGCGCCACCGCCGCGTCCAGCGGCAACCCCGGGGGTACGGGGACCGGCGCGGCCTGGTCGACCACGACGCGCTCGGCGTACCCGCCGGTGCCG
Organism: Micromonospora sp. NPDC048169; assembly: GCF_040652815.1. NCBI lineage: Bacteria > Bacillati > Actinomycetota > Actinomycetes > Micromonosporales > Micromonosporaceae > Micromonospora > Micromonospora sp. NPDC048169. The sequence continues at coordinate 132,124 of NZ_JBEZMS010000003.1, read as the reverse complement.
CCGGTGGCGGTGACCACGACGCGGCCGGCGAGCGCCGGGTCGGCGTCCGGTCCCAGCGCGGTGATCGTGCCGCCGACCCCGTTGCCGGGGATCACCGGCAGTTCGGCGCCGAACGGCCCGAAGCCGCTGGCCCGGAACATCGTCTCGACGAACGTGATGTTCGCGTGTGCCACGTCGACGAGCACCTGGCCCGGTCCGGGTGCCGGGTCGGGTGCCGTCCCGGGCACGAGCACCTCCGGTCCGCCGAACTCCCGCAGCCACACCGCACGCATACCGCCTCCTCGTCTTCCGCCGGACACGAGTGCACGACATGAAGCGAGGTTGAGGTCAAGGGGTGGACGGCCCGACGCCCGGGGACTCGACCAGCCGGGAGAGCACGATGGTGCTGCGGGACGAGGTGACGAACGATTCGGCGCGCAGCCGTTCCAGCGCCTCCTCCAGGTGGGAGATGTCCGCGGCGCGCAGGTGCACGAGCGCGTCCGCCTCCCCGGAGACGGTGTACGCGCCGACCACCTCGGGATGCCGGCGGGCGGCGGCGCCGATCTGCGCCGGTGTGGTCCGGCCGGCGCAGAACAGCTCGACGAACGCCTCGGTGGTCCAGCCGACCGCGGCCGGGTCGACGACGGCGGTGAAGCCCCGGATCACCCCGGCGGATCGGAGGCGGTCGACCCGTCGCTTGACGGCGGGGGCGGAGAGTGACACCCGGCTGCCGATGTCCGCGTACGAGGCGCGAGCATCCGCGACGAGTAGCGCAATGATTCGCTGGTCAACCGCGTCAATCTGCAACGTTCTGCTCCCCGGAAGCAATGCTTGTGGCTGTTACCAAAGTTGTACCGTACCTACTCTTGGTGACCGTGAACCAGCAGCGAGTCCCGCGAAAGCGGACATATCTCATGTGCTCGCCCGAGCACTTCACGGTCGAATACGCGATCAACCCGTGGATGGACGTGACCACGCCGGTCGACGCCGACCTGGCGGTCAAGCAGTGGGACCGGCTGCGGGAGACGCTCGTCGGGCTGGGGCACGAGGTGCACCTGCTCACCCCCGAGGCGGGCCTGCCGGACATGGTCTACGCCGCGAACGGCGCCTTCGTGGTCGACGGCACCGCCTACGGCGCCCGGTTCAAGCACGAGCAGCGGTCCGCCGAGGCTGCCGCGCACCGGGCGTTCTACGAGGAGCGGGGCTGGCGGTTCATCGCGCCGAGCGAGACGAACGAGGGCGAGGGTGACTTCGCGTACCTGCCGGACGCGCACGGCGGCCTGATCCTCGCCGGCTACGGCTTCCGGACCGAGCCGGCCGCGCACGCCCAGGCGCAGGAGGCGCTCGGCCGGCCGGTGGTCTCGTTGCACCTGGTCGATCCGCGCTTCTACCACCTGGACGTCGCGCTGGCCTCGATCGACGACGAGAACATCGTCTACTACCCGGGCGCCTTCTCCCACGCCAGCCAGCAGGTGCTGGCCCAGCTCTTCCCGGACGCGATCGTCGCGGACGACGAGGACGCGCTGGCGTTCGGCCTGAACCTGGTCAGCGACGGGCTCAACGTGGTGCTGAACAACGAGGCGACCCGGCTGGCCGGCACGCTGAAGGCGGCCGGCTACCACCCGGTCGGAGTGGAACTGGCCGAGCTGAAGAAGGGCGGCGGCAGCGTGAAGTGCTGCGTCGCCGAGCTGCGGCACTGAGCCGGCGCGGACGAAGGGCGGTCTCCCCGCGGGGAGACCGCCCTTCGACGTGTACGGGCGCCGGTCAGCCCAGCGTGGCCAGTTCGTTGATCACGACGTTGGAGAGCAGCCGGCCGTCGGTCTGCACCCGGCGCAGGTACCACTTCTGCTGGGGGGTACGCGTCTGGTTGAACTGCCAGGTGCCGCGCGGGCTGTCCACCTGACCGATCTTGCCGAGCGCCAGGTTGACCTGCTGCGGCGACGGGTTAGCCCCGGCCAGCCGGATCGCCTTGTCCAGCACCAGCGCGGCGTCGTAGGAGGCCATCGCGTACGTGGTCGGCGCCGAGTTGAACGTCTTCCGGTACGCGGAGGCGAAGATCCGGTTCGCGGTGTTGTTGAGGTCGGCCGAGTAGTTCAGCGCGGTCTCGATGCCGTACGACTGGATCAGCTTGCGCTCGCGGCCCTTCTCCCCGTCGTCGAGCTGGTCGAGCGCGGTGCCCTCGGTGAGGAACCCGGGGGCGTAGATCGGTCCCCGGTAGCCCTGGGCGTAGAGCTGCTTGACGAACTGCACGGCCTGCGCGCCGGAGTAGTGGCAGAAGACCGCGTCCGGCTTGCGCCCGAGCGCCTTGCGGATCGGCCCGGAGTAGAGCGTCCGGGAGGGGTTGGGGTCGTCGTCGGTGAAGATCGGGTCCTCGGTGAGCCGGCGGCCCCGCTCGTACGCGCGCCGCAGCCCTTCGACGACGTCCTGGCTGCCCGGGCCGCGGGTGCCGAAGATGGCGATCCGGCTCGACGCGTCCAGCTTCTGGCGCAGGTACTCGCCGAGCGCCTCGCCGGGCTCGGTCAGGACGTACGACGTGCGCCAGATGTAGACCACACCCTGGAGCGTCGACGGGGAGGCGTTGGAGCCGAGCAGCGGCACCCGGGCCTCTTCGACGGCATCCTTGATCCCGGTCATCACGGTCGGGCTGACCACGCCGGTGAGCGCGAGCACGCCCTCTTTGAGCAGCCGGTCGACGGCGGCCTTGCCGGTGGCGGCGGTGTCGCCCTCCTCGGCGGTCACGAGCGTGACCGGGTGGCCGGCGATCTGCTGGCCGCGCATGCTGAGGAAGAGCTGGAAGCCGTTGGTGATCTCGTCGCCGATGGCCTTGTTCGCCCCGCTGCCGGGCACGATCAGCCCGACTTTGATCGGGCTGCCGGATCCGGCCTGCTCTCCGGAGTCGTCGTCACCGGAGCCGCAGCCCGCCGCCAGTCCGGTGGTACCCAGCGCGGCCAGCAGTTGCAGCGCCCGCCTGCGGTTCATCTGTGCCACCGATTTCCTTCCCGACGGGGTGGCCATGGTGCACACCCCTTCGGCGTTCTACCTGCTCGGCGACGCTGCGTCAATGCCTTGAAGATCATCGTGAAGCGACCGCAACGCCTCGATGACCAGGGGCCAGGCGGTGGAGCCCGGGGCGATGAGTCCGAAATGCTCGCATTCGGGCAGCTCAACGAGCGTGGCGGAGCCGCCGGCGGCCCGATCGGCGGCCACCCAGGACCGGCTGATCGCCACCGGGACCTGGACGTCCGCCTCACCATGAACGACTACCGTACGTGTGCGAACGGGCACCAATGCCGATGGATCCGCCGCCGCGTACCGGTCCGGCACCTCCTCCGGGCCGCCGCCGAGCAGCGCGGCCACCGCACCCCCGTCCAGGTCCAGCCGGTACGCCTGCGCGAGGTCGGCAACCGGTGCCAGCGCGAGTACCCCGCCGACCGTCTCCGGGGCCTGCGCGGCCACGTACAGGGCCAGGTGCCCGCCCGCGGAGTGACCGACCAGGATCGGTGGCACCGGCGCCACCCGGCCGGGCAGCGCGGCGGCGGCCAGCTCCGGCAGCGCGGCGATCCCGGCGCGGACGTCGGTGAGCGTGTGCGGCCAGCCACCGCCCGGCCGGCCGGTCCGGCGGTACTCGATCTGCGCGACGGGGTGTCCGAGCGCGGCGAGCGCCGCCGCCATCGGACCGGTGTGGCTACGGTCGTACTCCGCCCGCCAGAAGCCGCCGTGCACCACGACCACCAGCGGCCGGGGTGGCCCGTCGCCGGCCGGCCGGCGCAGGTCGGCGCACTGGTCCGGGTGGTCGCCGTAGGCGACTGTGGCATTCGGGGGCGGGGACGGGCGGGTCAGCACCTCACGCGGGTCGGAGAGCATGCGGCGACGGTAGCGCCCCGGAGGTCCGGCCGCGTGCACCTGGTTCGCGTGGGTAAAGATGGGTGCCATGACCGAAGCGCACTCTGCCGGACACGACGACGAACAGGGCAACGATGGCATCCCCGGCACCGTGGTGGTGGTCGGGCCGGACGGCCGCCCGGTCGGCACGGTGCAGACCGACGAGGGCAAGGGCGAGGACCCGACCCGCCTGGTCGAGCAGCCGGCCAAGGTGATGCGGATCGGCAGCATGATCAAGCAGCTGCTGGAGGAGGTGAAGGCCGCGCCGCTGGACGACGCCAGCCGGAACCGGATGCGGGAGATCCACGAACGCTCGATCGTCGAGCTGAAGGAGGGCCTCGCCCCCGAGCTGCGCGAGGAGCTGGAGCGGATCTCCCTGCCGTTCACCGAGCAGCAGACGCCGAGCGAGGGCGAGCTGCGCATCGCGCACGCCCAGCTCGTGGGGTGGCTGGAAGGGCTGTTCCACGGCATCCAGGCCGCGCTCGTGGCCCAGCAGATGGCCGCCCGCGTCCAGCTGGAGCAGATGCGTTCCGGCCGTCAGGCGCTGCCCAGCGGCCCGGGCGGCGTGATCCCGGGCATGCCCGGGATGCCCGGGAGCGCCGAGGGCCACGCGCCCGGCCAGTACCTGTGACCCGCCGGCCGGGGCGCGTGAGGCGCCCCGGCCGCTCAGTCCACCCCGAAGACCTTCTCCAGGTACGCCGCCACACCGTCCTCGGTGTTCGGCCCGGTGACCTCGTGTGCGATCTCCCGTACGGTCGGGTGGGCGTTGGCGACCGCCACCGCCCGCCCGGCCCAGGCCAGCATCGGCACGTCGTTCGGCATGTCGCCGAAGGCCAGCACGTCCCGCTCGTCGACGCCCAGCCGCTCCGCGTACCAGGCCAGGCCGGCCGCCTTCGTCACGCCGGCGGCGGAGATCTCGATCAGCCCGCTGTACGACGAGTGCGTCGCCTCGGCCAGCCCTTCCAGCGCGCCCGCCACCACCCGCACGAAGACGTCCGGGTCCTGCTCACCGGCCCGCGCCAGCAGCTTCACCGCGGGCGCGGCGAGCAGCTCCTCCGGCGACTCGACTGCCCGGATCGCGTCGTGGTCGGCGTCCCAGCGCAGCGGGTAGTCCGCCTCGTGCCGCATCTGCCGGCTGTCCACGATCTCCACGGCGAGGCTCACGCCGGGCACCTCGGCCCGCAGCCGCCGGGCCACCTCGGCCAGCAACTCCGGGGCGAGCGGGTCGGCCCGCAGCACCTGGTCGGTGTCCGGGTCGTACACCACCGCGCCGTTGGCGCAGATCGCCGGCAGCGGCTCGGCGAGCTGCTCGTACACGAGCTGGAGCCAGCGGATCGGACGGCCGGTGACCAGGACCACCGGTGTGCCGGCGGCGGCGACCCGGGCCAGCACCGCGGCGGTACGCGGGCTGAGCGTCCGGTCGTCGCGCAGCAGCGTGCCGTCGATGTCGCTGGCGACGAGGCGAGGGGTTTCCTGCATCACCGGGACAGTAGTCGGTCCAGGTAGACGGCCACGCCGTCGTCGTCGTTGCGCAGGGTGACCTCGTCCGCCGCGGCGCGCACCTCCGGGTGGGCGTTCGCCACCGCCACCCGCGCCCACCCCGCCCAGCCGAACATCGGCAGGTCGTTCGGCTGGTCGCCGAAGACCAGCACGTCGGCCGGGTCCACGCCGAGCCGCTCGGCGACCACGCTCAGCCCGCTGGCCTTGTCCGTGCGCGGCGGGCAGATCTCGATGAAGCCGAGCCCGGCCTGGGTGAGCGTGGCAACCTCCGGTGGCACGACCGCGCGGGCCGCCGCCAGCAGTTCGTCGACGTGGTGGTCGGCGGTCCGCGCGAACGCCTTGATCACGTCGCAGGACAGGCACTCCATCCGGCTGCGCGCCTCGAACCGGTCCGGGTAGGGCCAGCTCGGGTGGTAGTCGCCCCACAGCGGCGCGTCGTGCTCGTCCGACGCCTCCACCATCACCGTCAGCGGACCGACCGCCGCCTCCAGGTCGGTGAGGATCCGGGCCAGCACCTCACCGGGCAGGCGCTCGTCGCGCAGCACCAGCGGCCCCTCGGGGTCGCTCTGGTCCACCACCCGGCCGCCGCCGGCCATCACCAGGAAGTCGGCGGCCCGGATGTCGTTGCGGGTGAGTTCGGTCAGGCGCGGTCCGCGGCCGGTCGCGCCGACCACCGGGATCCCGGCGGACCGCACCCGGTCCAGCACCCGATGGGTGTACGCGGAGACGGTCTCGTCGCTGCGGACGAGCGTGCCGTCGAGGTCGGTGGCGATCAGCTTGGGCAGTCCCGGGCGGGTCATGGTTCCTCCTTCGCCCGCCGCCGTCACGCCGGCCGACCAGGTCCTCGGTGCCGCGACCATGGGACGGCGGGCAGCAACCGTATCTCGCGCGACGGGCGGCAACCACGGCTTTCCGGCGAATCGGCGGCGAAGCCCCGGTGGCCGGCGTACGCCCTGCCGGGGCTTGGCTCAGCGGGACCGGTCGGGGTCGGCGAACGGCGTCGTGGGCTGCACAGTCAGGTCCGCCGGGGCGGGGGGCAGATCGTCCTCGTCCGCCCGGCGGCCACGGCCGGGCCGCTCCCCGTCCGGCTCCGCGTCGCCGGTCACACCGCCGGCCGCCCGGCCGGCCAGGTACAGCGCGCCCGCCAGCAGCGCGACGGCGACGAACGCGCTGACCAGGCCGCGTCCGTGCTCGACCTGGAGGCGCTGCTCACCGACGAAGAACAGGATGCGCCGGGCGATCTGTTCGAGGGAGGCGGCGGTCGCGACGAGCACCCCGAGCACGCCCGCGGCAAGACCCAGCCCGGCCAGCCGGGCCTGCTGCCGTACCGCCGGGGTGCCGCGCAGCGCCAGCGCCACCGCCACCGACAGCCCGAGCACACCCACCAGGTACGCCGTCCCGAACCCGCCGATGTCGGAGATGCCGTTCGTCAGCCGGGTGGGTGTCTCGCCGCCCCGGACTTCGGCCGGCACCGCGATCACCAGCCACTCGCCGATCAGCGAGGCGACAGCGGCCACCGCGCCGAGCCCGGTGAGCACCGTCGGCAGGCGACGGTCCCGGCTCAGCGCGGCTAGCGAGCGCCCGGCCCGGCCGGACGACTCCGGCTCGGCGTCGCCCCACTCGACGATCGTGGTGTCGTCGGACCTGTTGTCCTGCATGGGGATCCGCTTGTCCTGCCGGGGAACGGGGAGATCCTGCGACATGGCCACCCTTCCCGTACGCGGGCCTGGGTCGAATCATGGCACAGCCCGCGCCCGCCGGCCGGGATCGCGACCCGAGGTCCGGTGCGGTGCGGCCCGCTTTCGGTTAGCGTCGGTGCCATGCCTATCCGTACCGCATCCGCTCGCTGGCAGGGCAACCTCACCGAGGGGTCCGGCACCGTCCGCACCGGCAAGGGCGGCCTGTCCGGCAACTACTCCTTCAAGTCGCGCTTCGAGGAGGGCGAGGGCACCAACCCCGAGGAGCTGATCGGCGCCGCGCACGCCGGCTGCTTCTCGATGGCCCTCTCCAAGCAGCTCGCCGACGCCGGCGCCCAGGAGTCGGCGGTGGAGACCACCGCCAAGGTGCACTTCGACAAGACCGACGCCGGCATGACGGTGACCCGCATCGACCTGGAGACCGTCGGCCAGGTCCCGGGCATCGACCAGACCGAGTTCACCAAGCTCGCCGAGGCGGCCAAGGAGAACTGCCCGATCTCCCGGCTGCTGTCCCCGGGCGCGCAGATCACGCTGAACGCCCGTCTGGCCTGACATCGCGTACGGCACGGCGAGGGTGTCCTGCGGGACGCCCTCGCCGTGCGGTGTGCCCGACCGGAGGGAGTGACCGGGCCGCGTGGCCGTGGAGATGAGCCGGGACCGGTTCGAGGAACTGGTCGGCGAGGCGCTCGACGAGGTGCCCGAGGAACTGCTCGGGTTGATGAGCAACGTGGTCATCCTGGTGGAGGACGACCCGCCGCCGGGCGAGAACCTGCTCGGCCTGTACGAGGGGCACGCGCTCACCGATCGCGGCTGGGACTACTCAGGCGTGCTGCCCGACCGCATCCTGATCTACCGCAACCCGATCCTGGCGATCTGCGACACCGACGACGACGTCGTCGAGGAGGTGGCGGTGACCGTGGTGCACGAGATCGCCCACCACTTCGGCATCGACGACGAGCGGCTGCACGCCCTGGGCTGGGGCTGACCGGCCTCCGGCGCGTCCCCGCCCGGCTGGTCCCGGCGGTTGCGCCGGTCCCCTAACCTGCGGATCAGGCAGAACCTGATGCGGGAGGAAAACAACCCATGCGCAGCGCGCTGTTCTCCGCGGAGAACCTTGAGAAGGAGTCCCAGCAGCCGGGCATGCGGTTGCAGAACGCCAAGATGCTGAAGATCGAGCTGAACGGCGAGGCGATGGCCCGCGTCGGCTCGATGGTCGCCTACCAGGGGCAGGTGCAGTTCCAGGCGCTCGGCTCCGGCGGCATCGGCAAGTTCATCAAGCAGCGGCTCACCGGTGAGGGCGTGCCGCTGATGAAGCTCTCCGGCCGCGGTGACGTGTTCCTCGCCGACTTCGCCAAGGACGTGCACATCATCGACCTGGAGCCGGGCGACGCGCTGTCCATCAACGGCTCCAGCGTGCTGGCGTTCGACCCGACCCTTCAGTACGACATCAAGATGGTCGGCGGCGCCGGTTTCGCGTCCTCCTCCGGCCTGTTCAACTGTGTCTTCACCGGGCACGGCCGGATCGCCATCACCACAAAGGGCACCCCGGTGGTGCTGAACGTGGACGCGCCGACGTACGTGGACCCGCAGGCGGCGGTCTGCTGGTCGGCGAACCTCCAGACCGGCTACCACCGCGCCGAGCAGCTCGGCCTCGGCACGCTGCTCGGCCGCAGCACCGGCGAGGCGTTCACGATGAGCTTCGCCGGGCAGGGCTTCGTGGTGGTCCAGCCCTCGGAGGAGCCTCCGGTGGCCGGCAGCGGCTCCCAGCAGCAGGGCGGCGTGCTCGGCGGCCTGCTGCAGTGACCTCCGGTGCCCGGGGCGTCCGCCGAGGTCGCCCCGGGCCGGTCAGCTCAGCTCTCCGGCCCGCAGCCGGGCCACCCAGGCCGCCGCGTCGGCGTAGTCGGCGTCGGTGAGCCCGGGCGGCACCGGCGTCGGCTGGCCACCCGCCGTGCTCCAGCGGTGCCGGGGGTACGACCCCAGGAACCGCACGTCGGCGCAGACCCGGCGCAGCCCCTGCAACGCCTCGCCGAGGCGAACGTCGGCGACGTGCCCGGCGCAGTCCAGGAAGAACACGTAACGGCCGAGCGCCTCGCCGGTGGGGCGGGACTCGATCCGGGTCATGTTCACGCCGCGTACCGCCAGCTCCATCAGCACCGCGAGCAGCGCGCCCACCCGGTCGTGGGCGAGGAACACCGCGAGCGAGGTGAGGTCGTCGCCGGTGGGCGGCGGGGGCGGCCCGGGGCGGGCCACGAGCGCGAACCGGGTCACCGCGTCCGAGTGGTCGGCGATCTTGTCGGCGAGCACCGCCAACCGGTGCCGGCTCGCGCCGATCGGGGCGCAGATGGCGGCGTCGTACTCGCCACCGGCCGCCCCGGCCGCGGCGGCGCCGTTGGAGAGCACGTCGACCACTGTGGCGTCGGGCAGGTGCTCCCGCAGCCAGCCCCGGCACTGGGTGGACGCCTGTGGGTGGGCCGCGACGGCGCGGACGTCGGACAGCGTGGTGCCGGCGCGGGCGGCCAGCACGAACTCCACCGGCAGGACCACCTCGCGGGTGATCACCAGCGGGTCGCCCTCGACCAGTTCGTCGAGCGTCACCCCGACCGCGCCGCCGATGGAGTTCTCCAGCGGCACCAGTGCCGCGTCCGCCTCTCCGGCGCGTACCGCGTCGAGCGCCTCGCCGACGCTGCGGGCGGGTGTGCGGTCCCCGCGCTCGGCGGCGGGCACCGTGCGCAGCGCCTGCTCGGCGAAGGTGCCCTCGGGGCCCAGGTAGACGAAGCGGGTCGGCGGTGTTCCCGGCATGCCGACCAGCCTACGCACCCGGCGTGCCGTCGCAGGCCAGGGTACGGATGCCGGCCGGCGCCACGGTCCGCACCTCGATGCCGCACACGTCGGTGCCGGCGGTGACCAGCCTCGGCGTGCCGGTCTCGCCGCGCGTGACCACCTGCAACTCCTCGTGCCCGGGGACGGTCAGCACGGTGTACTGCCAACCGTCGGCGCAGAGCGGACCGGTCGCCACCGTGACCCGGACGTCGCGGGGCAGCACGCCTGCGGAGCCGCGCAGCAGCGCGACGATCCGGTCGCCGGAGGGCCGCCCCCGGCAGGGCACCGCCGACGACGGCACGGACGGGGAGAGCGTGGGCGGGAGGACGGGCGCCGGTGGGGTGGGGGTGGCGCTCGGGGTCGGCGTGGCGGACGCCGTCGGGGCCGGTACGGGCGTGGCCGCGGCGGGTGGTGGTGCGCGCAGTTCGGGTGGTGTGCCGCAGGCGGCGAGGGCGAGCAGCGTCAGCAGCGCCAGCGGGCGGTGGCGGCGTCGGGGCTGTGGGGTGCGGGGCACGGGGGCGTCCTCGGGCATCGAGGGGTGTCGTCGTGTGGTGGGGCCGAGGCCATCGTAGGATGATGACCGGCCCGGGTGAAGGGCGTGGCTCTCGTCGCCGGTCAGACCGCGGAGAGGAAGGTGAGCGAGCCGGCCACCGCGCCGTCGGTGAGCACCGGCGTGGAGATGGCGTCGACCGTCCGGCCGGCGTCGGAGCCGGGCCCCTGCACGCGCAGCAGGCCGCGGGCGAGCCGCCCGGAGTGCAGCGCCAGCAACGGCGGGATCTTGTCGGTCTCCTGCTCGGTCAGCTCGCTCGGGCTGGCCGTGAAGTCGACCAGGCGCAGGCCACCCTCCAGCAGCGGCAGGCCGATGACGTCCTCCGGGGCGCCCAGGCAGAGCAGGTCGCAGCCGGACGAGGAGATCGCCACCACAGTGGTGCCGGCGTCGATCAGCAGGCACGGCTCGGCGGCCCGGGAGACCATGCCGGACCACTGCCCGAAGTTGTCGGACTCCTGCTCGGTGGATGCCGCGGGCGCGAACACTTCCGAGAGTGAGAGTTCGACGTGGGCCACCGCGCCTCCTATGTACACCGACGGTCTGTCCACGCTAGCCGGTCGGTGCGGCGGAAGCATCGGCTGCCGGGCGGCCGGCGACGGCGCGGACCGACGGAACCAGTCGGGGGCGGTGCCGGGGGCCGCGTGGCGTCGCCGGAGACGTTACCGGCGGGCGGCCCGCTTGTCAGCGGCCGTTCGGCCCTCGTCATACCACCGGTAGTCGGCGGATGGACGGTACGTGCCGTTGAACCAGGTCGCCGGCGCCTGGGCGACGCGGGAGAGCTTCTCGGCGGTGGCCGGACTGATCCGGTTCCCGCCGGCCACGAGCAGGCGGTCCAGCTCGCGGTGGGTGGCCATGAGGCAGTCCTTCGGCAGGCCGTAGACGCTGATCACCCCGGAGCCGACGAACGTCAGCACCGGGGTGACCGGGATCGGCAGGCCGACCGCGTCGGAGAGGGCCTTGCTGGCGCGCTTGGCGTCCCGGCGTGCCTCCGCCACGTACGGCGGGCGCTTGCCGTTGATCTGGACCACGTCTCCGGCCACCAGCACCCGGGCCCGGCCGTGGTCGGCGATGGTGACCGCGAACAAGCCGCTCGGGCCGATGGCCAGGAACCCGGCCCGGTCGTCGCCGTCGCGGTCGAGCAGCATGTCGGCCGGATCCGTCCGGGGCCACTCGATGACGTGCCAGGCGGGACCGAGGTGGTCGAGTTGGCCCAGGGCGCGGGCCCCTGCCGCTTCCAACCGGCGGGCCCCCCGCTCCGCCCGGCGACGCCGGGCCCACTCCAATGGAGTCGGTCGGGCCGGCTCGAGCACCGAGGTGGGCTCGACCCGGGAGTGCGGCACCGTGCGGGGCGGCAGTGCCCTGCTCGGTACGGCTCGACGAGCGGGAAAGACAGTCATCGCGACCTCCGGCAAAAGGTCTCTCGAAGTTATGTCTCCACTACCCTACGTTGCGCCCCCGGGGGCTCGGCAAGTTGGACCGCCGGAGTGAGTGCGGATGAATGCCATATTCATTCACACTTCTTTTCCGGATGCTGCGCAAGCCTGCCCTAGGCTGCGGGAGTGACCCACTATGTGGACAGCGAAGTCGCCCGACTCGGGACGGTGCTGCTGCACCGCCCGGGACCGGAACTGGCCCGCCTCACCCCACGCAACAACGACAGTCTCCTGTTCGACGCTATCCCGTGGGTGGGACGCGCGCAGGAGGAGCACGACGCGTTCGCGGCGGCGCTGCGGTCCCGTGGGGTCGAGGTGCTCTATCTGGTCGACCTGCTGGTCGAGACGCTCGCCGTGGCAGACGCCCGGGCCGAGCTGACCGAGCAGGTGCTGCGGTCCCGCCGGCTCGGCCACACCCTGCGGCGCCGGGTCGCCGACCATCTGACGTACCTCGACCCGGCCGGGCTGGCCGACGTGCTCACCGCCGGGCTCGCCCACGAGGAACTGCGGATCGGCGCCGACCGCCCCGGCGGTCTGGTCTGGACGCTCATGAACCGGCACGACTTCGTCATCGACCCGCTGCCGAACCTGCTGTTCACCCGCGACTCGTCGGTCTGGATCGGCGACCGGGTCGGTGTGACCAGCCTGGCCATGCCGGCCCGGCGGCGGGAGACCACGCTCACCGACGCCATCTACCGCCACCACCCGCGCTTCGCCGGCACCGAGTTCGTCTACCACCCCCGGCTGGAGCATCTGGAGGGCGGCGACGTGCTGCTGCTCGCGCCGGGAGTGCTCGCCGTCGGTGTCGGTGAGCGCACCACCCCGGCCGGTGCGGAACGGCTGGCCCGGCAGGTGTTCGCGGCCGGACTGGCACACACCATCCTGGTGGTGCCGATCGCGCAGGAACGCGCCACCATGCACCTGGACACGATCTGCACGATGGTCGACGTGGACGCCGTGCTGATGTACCCGAACGTCGCCCACGAGCTGTCCGCGTACACGGTCATCGCCGGCGCGGACGGCGACGACCTGCGGGTCGACGGGCCGGCACCGTTCCTGCGGGCCGCCGCCGACGCGATGGACCTCGACCAGCTCCGCGTGATCGACACCGGCCTCGACCCGGTCACCGCCGAACGCGAGCAGTGGGACGACGGCAACAACACGCTCGCGCTCGCGCCCCGGCTCTGCGTCGGCTACGAGCGCAACGTGGAGACCAACGCGCAACTGGAACGCGCGGGCATCGAGGTGATCGCCATCGCCGGGTCGGAGCTGGGCTCCGGGCGGGGCGGCCCGCGCTGTATGTCCTGCCCGCTGGTGCGGGAGAAGGGCGGGGCCGCCTGACCCGGAGCCGTCAGCGCAGCGTCAGCTGGCGGCCGAGCAGGCCCTGGCGGGCCCGGCGGCCGGCCGCGTCGAGCGGCTCCCGCTCCGCCACCGCCTCGGCGTAGCGCTTGGCGAACTCCGCCACCGGCGCCTCCCACTCGGCGGCCGGGGTGTCCTCCGGCAGGTCCCAGACCGGCGCCAGCCGCCCGTGTGCCCGGAACATGCCAGCGAACTTCGTGTCGTCGCCGAGCGTCAGCGCGCCCGCCGCGGCGAGCCGGGACAGCGCGTCCAGCGCGGCGTCCTCGTCGTCCGGCAGGACCAGGCGCACGTGGGCCTTCTCCGGCACCTGGCACCAGTACGCGGCCCGCGCGGCGGCCAGCTTGACGGTCGGGTAGATCGCCGAGTTGGCCCGCTCCAGGGACGCCTGCACGTTCGGGTCGTCGGCGGCGCCCGGGTCGAGCCAGAAGTCGAACCCGTCGTGCATGGTGATCTCCAGCGGGCCGTCCACCAGGATGTCCTGGAGGCGGGGGCCCGGCCCGGGCAGCGGTGGCACGCTCACCTGGCCGCCCGGCTCGGTACGCAGCGCGGAGATCAGCGCGTCGGCCAGGTCGCGGGAGACGTCGCCGGACTGCTGGTGCCGCTGCAGGCCGATGAAGACCCGCCCGTCCGGCTTGGTCATCGCCGGGGCGGCCATCGGCAGCACGGTGGCCAGCGTGACCGGCCGGTCGCCGTACTCCTCGATCAGTTCCGGGGTCAGCCGCAGCGGCGCGGACGCGGCCGGGACCAGCTCGCGCAGGGCGATCCACTCCGGCTCGTCGGCCAGGCCCTCGAACGGCCGGGGCACGAAGACGTCGCGCACCTTCTCCCGCTTCGGGGTGGCCTCGACGGCCCGCTGGTTCTTCCGACGCTTGCTCATGCGCCCGCTCCGCTCCGCTCGCCCATGGCGAGACAGCCTAGATGCCGGGCCCCGGCGGTGGGGGCCGGACCCGGCTGTCGCGCCGGTCAGCCCGCGGCGACCAGGTCCGTCCGATGCGCCGGGACCGGGTCGAACCGGGCCCACACGCTCTGGCCCAGACCGTCGCGCTCCACCCCCCAGCCGCTGGCGAGCCCGGCGACGATGTGCAGCCCACGCCCGTCGGCCGCGTCCGGCGAGGCGGTACGCATGCACGGGCCGGCACCGGCACCGCCGTCGGTGACCCGCAGCTCGATGCTCGGCCCCTGCTCGGTCGGGCGCAGCCGCCAGGCGACCCGCACCACGCCGCCGGGCAGGGCGTCGGCGTGCCGGACCGCGTTGCCGACCAGTTCGGCGAGGACCGCGACCAGGTCGGCCATCAGGACCGGGGGTACGACGCCGGTCAGCTCGTCGGCGAGGCGGTGCCGGGCCAGGCGCGCGCCGGTGGCGTCGTGGGGCACCACCACGCACCACGACCGTTCGGCCGGACCAGTCGACACGTCGTTCCTTCCCCGCCCGTGAGCGCCCCGGGTCAGCCCCGGGGCAGCCGCACCTCTGCGACCGTACCGCCACCGGCTCTGGGCCGGAGGGATACCCATCCATTCTGCTGTTCAACGATCTGGCGGACGAGATAGAGGCCGAGCCCGGCGCCGGGATAGCGGCGGCGGTCGCCGGACTCCCCCTGCCAGAACCGTTCGAAGGCCCGCTCCACGTGTTCCGGGCGGATGCCGATGCCCCGGTCGGCCACCCGGAACGAGACGGTCCGCTCGTTCGCCTCGGCGGTGATCTCGATCGGCGTGTCCGGCAGCGAGTACTTCCCGGCGTTGGTGCCCAGTTCGGTGAGCACAGTGGCGAGGCTGTGCCGGTCGCCGAGCGCCTTCGGCAGGTCGGCGGGCAGGTCGAGCACGACCCGGTGCCGGACGTCGGCCGGCAGGTCGGTCACCGCCGCGCGCAGCGCGTCGACCAGGTCGAACGGCGCGGCCGGCTCACCGCCGGGACGGTTCTCGGTGGCGGCGGTCAGCAGCCGGTCGACCAGGCGGGCCAGCTCGTTCGCGCGCTGGCCGATGATCCGGGCGGCCTGCCTGCGGTCGCCGTCGCTCAGCGAGTCCCAGTGGTCCGTGAGCGTGTCCGCGTACCCCTTGATGACGGTGACCGGGGTACGCAGCTCGTGGCTGGTCACCGCGACGAACAGGTCCCGGTCGTGGTCGCGCCGCTGCTGGTCGGTGGTGTCGCGGAAGGTGACCACGCGCAGCGCGTTCGGGCCGGGCAGCTCGCCGGAGGTGATCCGCAGCCAGCGGCCGTCCGGCAGCCGGTGGTCGAGCACCTGGCCGGGCGGCGGCAGCGGGAACGGCAGCGGGCGGCTCAGCGCCTCGTCCGCCGGCCGGCCGGTCACCTCGACCGCGGCCGGGTTCCAGAGCCGGACCCGGCCGTCCCGGTCCACCACCGCGAGGCCGTCGGCGAGCGCCGCCACGACCGGGCCGTCCCCGTGTACGGGCAGGCCGGTCTGGTCGCCGTACATGTGGGCGATGCAGGCGGCGATGTAGCCGATGACGGCGCGTTGCGAGGGTTGCAGCGGTTCGCCCAGCGGGTAGAGCGCGTGCAGGCTGCCGACGGTGAGCCCGCCGATCTCGGCGCGCGCCACGATCATCCGGCAGAGGCCCCGGCCGGCGACCTCGTCGGCGAGCGCACCGGGGATCGCGTCGACCCGGACCTCCCGTACCGGCGGGCCGGCGAGCAGGCAGACGGTGGCCGGGTCGGTGGCGGGCAGCGGGCGGCCGAGGACGAACTCGGCGCTGCCGGTCGCGGCGACGACCCGTCCGCCGGCCGGGGTGAACTCCACGAAGACCAGGCCGGCCGCGCCGACCGCCGGCTGGACCTCGCCGAGGAGTCGGGTGAGCACGGCGAGACCGGACTCGCCGGAGTTGATCATATTGATCACTGCGGTGTGGCCGGCGATGAAGGCGGGGTAGTCGGTTCGCTCCGGCATGTCCCGAGTGTGCCGCGCCGTCCGCGTCCGGGACACCCCCGGCCGGTCGACCGTCCCCCGTACCGATCGACGGGACTCACCGGCCCAACCGGGCCAGCGCGCGGGCCGGCCGGTCCGTGATCACCCCGTCCACGCCCGCTTCCAGCACGAGTTCCAGGTCCTCCGGCTCGTTGACGGTCCAGACGTAGACCGAGTTGCCGGCGGCGCGCAGCGCGGGGACCAGGCGCGGGCGGGCCCGGACGAGATCCACGCCGGGACCGGCGATCCGGGCGCCGAACGGCAGCCGGCCCAGCGGCAGCAGGCGGGGCAGGACCTCCAGCAGCAGCACCGTGGGCAGCGCCGGCGCGAGTTCCCGGACCCGGCGTACGGCGAGCGGCGAGAACGACATCACGGTCACCTGGACCGGATCGTCCGGGCGGGGCTCGGCCAGCCCGTACCGGCGCAGCATCTCGACCAGGCGCCGCTCCACGTCGCCCCGGTAGCGCGACGGGTGCTTGGTCTCGATCAGCAGCCGGACCGGCCGCCCGGCCGCCAGCACCGCGTCGAGCAGCCGTTCCAGCGTGAGCAGCCGGGTGTGCGACTCGTCCAGCCGCACGTCGTCCTCGGCGAGCGTCGCGGCGCGGTGCCAGGAGCCGAAGTCGAGCGCCTCCAGCTCGGCGAGCGTACGCGCGCTGACCAGCCCACGGCCGTTGCTGGTGCGGTCCAGCCGACGGTCGTGGACGCAGACCAGATGCCCGTCGCGGGTCAGCCGGACGTCGCACTCCAGCCCGTCCGCGCCCTCGTCCAGGGCGCGCAGGTAGGCGGCGAGCGTGTGCTCCGGCAGGTCGTACGAGGCGCCGCGATGGGCGAAGACCAGGGGGGCGGTCACGGACGCGTCACCGACTTCAGGCGACCCGGCCCGGCTGCCCGTCGTCGGTTACCACCGGACGGCCGGCGGCGGCCCAGTCGCCCATCCCTCCGTCGACGTTGCGCACCTGGTCCCAGCCGTTGCGCATGAGGTAACCGACCACCTGGGCGGACCGTCCGCCCGAGCGGCAGATCACCGCCACGTCGCGGTCCTGCGGGATCTCGGCGATCCGGGCGGGCAGCTCGGTCATCGGCAGGTGATGGGCGGCCGGCGCGTGGCCGGCGGCCCATTCGTCGTCCTCCCGGACGTCGAGCAGGTAGACGTCGTCGGGCACGGCCGACGCGGGGACGCTGGGTAGTGAGGCTCCGAACACGGTAACCAAGCCTAGTCGCCCGAGCCGCTCACAGCCGGTTGACCCAGCGCGGATTCGCGCCGGCCCACTGCGGCACCCGCGTGTCGCGCAGCGCGCCGAACAGCCCGGCGCCACCGTCGTCGAGCACCACGTACGAGACGCCGTCGATGGTCTGCGGGTAGGAGGGCACCTGGACCCCGCGCAGGGCGTCCGCGGGCAGGCCGCGCAGCGCGAACAGCAGCTCGCCGAGGGGTACGCCGTTGGTGTCCACGGTCAGCGCCCCGCCCGCCGCGCGCAGCACCCGGTCCAGCTTGACCGGGTCGTCGCGCAGCCGCGTCTGGCCGGCCCGGTCGACCATCGCCCGCAGCATCTGCTGCTGGTGCCGCTGCCTGTCGTAGTCGCCGCCGGGCAGGTCGTAGCGCTGCCGTACGTAGTCCAGCGTCTGCGCGCCGTCCATCTGCTGGCAGCCGGCGTCGAACTGGTGCTGGGTGTGGATCGAGCGCACCGGCGTGTCCACACACATCCGGATGCCGCCGAGCTGGTCGATCACCTGCTTGAAGCCGGAGAAGTCGACGAGCGCCGCGCCGTCGAAGCGGATCCCGGTGAGCCGGCTCAGGGTGGTGCTGAGCAGCCGCGCGCCGCCCTCACCGCCGCCGCCGTGCTCGTACGCGGCGTTCACCTTGTCCTGGCCGCCGGGGAATCCGGGCGCGGCGGGGAGCGCCACCAGCAGGTCGCGCGGCACGGAGATCAGGTACGCCTGCCGCATCCCGGCCGGTACGTGCACGATCAGGATGCTGTCGGAGCGCTGGTCCTCCGGGCTCGCGCCGGGCCGGTGGTCCGAGCCGATCAGCAGGTAGTTGAGTGCGCCGTCCAGGTCTGTCCGCTTCTTCCGGGCGGCCGGGTCGAGCAGTTGCTCCTTGGCGACGGTGCGGTCGTAGCGCGAGGTGAGCCAGTGCAGACCGGCGACGCCGAGCGTGGCCAGCAGCACCAGGGCGAGCCCGGCGCCGAGCAGGAACCGGGCCCGGCGGGCGGGTCCACCCCGCCCGCGTCGGTTCCGTGCTGGCCTGGACGTGACGATCCCCCCGTAGCCGCGACATGAGACCCGCTCACGTCAGGCTACGGGGGGATCGGCCGACCGGTATCGCTTTCGCGCAGGTCAGAGCGTCATTTACGGGTGGAGAGGACGTCCGGGTTGTTCACCACGAACTCGGCCAGCTTGTCGTCCTTGACCGCCTGGAACATGTCCATGCTGAGCTGGTTGAGCACCTCGCGGTTGTTGCCGTTGCCGTTGAAGGTGCCGCCGTTGGTCCGCAGGGTGACGAGGTCGTTGCCGGTCACACCCTTCATCGTGAAGATGAAGTCCTCGATCGACACGCCGCCGGTGTCCAGCACGAACGCCTTGCCGGCCGCCTTGATGAGCCCGTTCAGCTTGATCGGGTTGGTCAGCGTGCCGCTCTCGGAGGCCTTCTTGGCCATCGCCTTGATCAGCTGCTGCTGGTTCTGCTGGCGGTCGTAGTCGCCGTTGCGAAGGGTCTTGCGCTGCCGGGAGTAGTCCAGCGCCTGCCAGCCCTCCATCTCCTGGCAACCCTTCTTGTACGTCACCGGCTTGCGCGCCTTGCCGGTCTTCTTGGCGTCCGCGTTCCACATCGGCTTGCCGTCGACGTACGACATGTGCAGGGAGGAGACCTCCTCGGTCACGCAGATCCGCACCGTGCCGAGCTCGTCGATGACGTTCTTGAAGCCGCCGAAGTTGATGATCGCGGCCCCGTCGAAGCTGATCCCGGTCATCCCCTTGATGGTCTTGGCCATCATCTGGGCGCCGCCCTCCCAGCCGCCGCCGTTGCGCGCGCCGATCTGGAAGGCAGCGTTGATCTTGTCGGTGCCGCCCTTGAAGCCGTTGTCGGACGCCGGGATGTGCGCCTCGGTGTCACGCGGGATCGAGATCAGGTACGCCTGGTCGTGGCTGGCCGGGATGTGCAGCACGATGATCGTGTCGGCCCGGACGTCGTCGGCGGCCCAGCGGGCCCGCGCGTCCACGCCGAGCAGCAGCATGTCGATCGGGCCTTCGAGGTTGTTGCCACCCTCGGCCTCGGTCTTGCCCGCCTCGCCGAGCAGGTTGCGCTGGGCGATGTTGTTGGTGGCCTGGCCGATGACCGCCTTGCTGCCGACGATCGCCACGCCGCTCGTCACCATCAGCACGGCGCCGAGCACGAGCGTGAGCTTCGCCCAGAGCGGGTCCTTGCGCTTCGTGCGCTTCTTCTTGCCACCGCCGGGACCGCGACCGCCGGAACCGGGCTGTGTGGGGATGACCGGAGGAACCCGCCCGGATGACCCGGGTGCCGGTGAGTGGGTGCGACGGCTGGTCTGGACCGACATGCGTGCTCCAGCTCGGGGATCGGGGGCGGGACCACTTTACGTACTGGTTCTCGTTTCTGCGACCTCGTCGGGCGGCAATTCCCGTCAATCCCGGCCAACATCCTCGGGGTGTGGCCGAACGGGCAGGAGTAAGGAGCCGGTCGGCGGTTGGCCTCCGTGGTGGCGAGGATCCAGCACGCGACACAGGTCGTGCCGTGCCGGCGTCAGCCGCCCGCGCTGTCGCCCGAACCCTTCTGGTTGGCCTGCATCCACTCGGCCATCCGGTCCGCGGCGATCGCCTTGTACATCGCCAGCGCCTTCTCCCGATCGGACACCACCACCGACTGGCCGTCGATGGTCTGGCCGCCCAGGTGCGGGCTGGTGACGAACGTCAGGTTCTCGCCCCGCAGGCTGCGGAACTGCACTGCCATGTCGGTCAACGAGAATCCCTGGTCGACCGTGACGGCGGCGGTCACCGCCTTGAGGAAGTCGTTCAGCTTCTTCGGGTTGGTGAGCGTCCCGGTGCTCGCCGCCTTGTCCATCAGCGCCTTCAGGAACTCCTGCTGGTGCCGCATCCGGGCGAAGTCGCCGTCCGGGAACTGCTTGCGCTGCCGGACCCAGTCCAGCGCCTCGGCGCCGTTCATGTGGTTCACGCCCTTGGTGAACGTCCGGTACGGCTTGTGAATCGAGGTGATGGTCCGCTCCACCTTGAGGTCGACCCCGCCCAGCGCGTCGGTGACCTCCTTGAAGCCGCCGAAGTCGATGGCCATGACGTGGTCGATGCGTACGTCGGTGAAGCACTCCACGGTCTTCACCGCCAGCGGCAGGCCGCCGAACGCGAACGCCGCGTTGATCTTGTTGCGTGAGCCGGAGTCGCAGGACGCGCCGGCGCTCTCCGGGATCGGCACATACAGGTCGCGCGGCACCGAGACCAGGTAGGCGCTCTTGTGGTCGGCCGGGATGTGCATGACGATCACGGTGTCCGCGCGCCACTTGCCCGAGCCGTCGACAGGGGCGTCCGGGTCCCGCGAGTCGCTGCCCACGAGCAGGATGTTGAACGCGCCCTCGACCTGCTTGGCCGGCCGTCCCCCGGTGATCCCGGCGAACGGGTCGGTACGCGCCAGGTCGTCGTCCAGGTTGCGGGCGTAGAACCAGGCGCCGAGGCCGCCGAGCAGCGCCAGCACCAGCACCGCCACGCCGGCCACCAGGCCGATGCGCCCCCAGCGCGGCCGGGGACCACGCCGGCCGGACCCACCCGGACCGCCGCCGCCCGGACCACCGGGACCGGCCGGGCCCGCCGGGCCGCCGGGACCGCCGGAGCGGGGCGCCTCGTCGTGCGCGGGGTACCACCTGGTTTCCGAGGGCCGGGCACGCCCGGTGGCGGCCCGGCCGGAGCCGGGAACCGGGGCGCGGCCCGCGCCCCGGTTCAGGTGTCGGGGGAGCGGGGCGCCGGCAGACGAGGTCGCTGACATGTAACCGAGGGTAGGTCGGCCGGGCCACCGACGCCCTCGTACGCGCGCCGATGTCAGCCGCGTCCTCGGCGGGTTCAGTACCCGAGACGCTCGCGGAAGTACTCGATGGTGCGTCGGAGGCCGTCTTCGGGCGTGACGCTCGGCTCGTATCCGAGCAGTTCGCGGGCGAGGGTCAGGTCCGGGCGGCGCATCTCCGGGTCATCGGAAGCACGAGTGATGTAGCTCACCTCGGACGTGCTTCCGGTGAGTGACACGATCGTCTCGGCCAGTTGCCGCATCGACATCTCGTGCTCGGTGCCGCAGTTGATCGGCCCGGTCTCGGTCGAGTCCAGCAGCAGCAGGATGCCGCGCACCAGATCGTCGACGTAGCAGATCGACCGGGTCTGGTTGCCGGTGCCGTGCACCGTGATCGGCTCCCCACGCAGCGCCTGGGAGATGAACGTCGGGATGGCCCGGCCGTCGTCCGGTCGCATCCGGGGGCCGTACGTGTTGAAGATCCGCACGATCGCCGTGTCGGTGCCCCGGCTGCGGTGGTAGGCCATGGTGGCCGCCTCGGAGAACCGCTTCGCCTCGTCGTAGACGCTCCGGATGCCGATCGGGTTGACGTTGCCCCAGTACGTCTCGCGCTGCGGGTGCTCCTTCGGGTCGCCGTACGCCTCGGAGGTGGAGGCCATCAGGAACCGCGCGCCGTCGTCGGTGGCCCGCTCCAGCAGCGCCAGCGTGGCTACCGAGCCGACCCGGAGGATCTCCACCGGCAGCTTCTCGAAGTCGGTGGGGCTGGCCGGGGACGCCATGTGCAGGATGGCGTCGAACCGCTCGGCCATCGCCGGGTGCTGCGGCAGGCCTTCGGAGATGTCCGCCTCGACGAGGGTGAAGGTCGGCTTGTCCAGCAGGTGGGCCACGTTGTCCTTGGACCCGGTGACGAAGTTGTCCAGCACCACGACGGTGCAGCCGCGCTCGACGAGCCGGTCGACCAGGTGTGACGGGACGAAACCGGCGCCGCCGGTGACGAGGATGCGGTGTCCGGTACCGAAGCGGGGAGCGACCTTCATGGCGGTCAGCCTATACACGCGAGGCGGGGCCCCCGCGTAAGGCAGGGACCCCGCTCGACGGTGGTGATCAGTGCGCGCCGGCTCCGGTGAGCGAGCGCACCTCCAGCTCCGCGTACTTCTCCTCGTCGCTCTCCTTCGACAGGATCGTGCCGAGCCAGCCGCACAGGAAGCCGAACGGGATCGAGATGATGCCCGGGTTCGACAGCGGGAACCAGTGCCAGTCGTGGTCGGGGAACATCGCCGTCGGCACGCCGGAGACGACCGGCGAGAAGAAGACGAGCACCACGGCGGCGAGCAGGCCGCCGTAGATCGCCCAGACCGCGCCCGAGGTGTTGAACCGCTTCCAGAACAGGCTGTAGAGGATCGCCGGCAGGTTGCCCGACGCGGCGACCGCGAACGCCAGCGCGACCAGGAACGCCACGTTCAGGTTCTGCGCGTAGATCGACAGCACGATCGAGACCGCGCCGATCACCAGCGCGGAGACCCGGGCGACAGTCACCTCCTGCCGTTCCGACGCCTGCCCGTTCTTCATCACGTTGGCGTAGAAGTCGTGCGCCAGGCTGGACGACGACGCCAGGGTCAGCCCGGCGACCACCGCGAGGATCGTGGCGAACGCGACCGCCGCGATGATCGCCAGCAGTGTCGCGCCGCCCAGGTCTCCGCCGAGGAACTGCTCGCCCAGCTTCTCGGCGAGCTGTGGCGCCGCGGTGTTGCCCGCCTTGTCCTGCGCGGTGATCTCCGACCCGCCGACGATCGCCGCCGCGCCGAAGCCGAGCGCCAGGGTGAGCAGGTAGAAGGTGCCGATGATGCCGATCGCCCAGAGCACGCTCTTGCGGGCCGCCCGCGCGGTCGGCACGGTGTAGAAGCGGATCAGGATGTGCGGCAGGCCGGCCGTGCCGAGGACCAGCGCGATGCCCAGCGAGAGCAGGTCCATCTTGCTGTAGAACGTCTTCAGCGCGTCGCCGGGTGTCTCCACGCCGTAGCGCAGCCCGGGTTCGAGGAACGCCGCTCCCTTGCCCGAGGCGCTGGCCGCGTCGCCGAGCAGCGAGGACAGGTTGAACTTGTACTTGGCGAGCACCAGCAGCGTCATCGCCAGCGCGCCGCCCATCAGCAGGAACGCCTTGACGATCTGTACGTACGTGGTGCCCTTCATGCCGCCGACCGTCACGTAGATGATCATCAGGGCACCGACCATGATGATGGTGGCGACCTTGGCGGTGTCGGCGTCCATGCCGAGGAACGTGGTGTCCGGCTTGATGCCGAGCAGCAGGGCGACGAGCGCGCCCGCGCCGACCATCTGGGCCAGCAGGTAGAAGATCGACACGGTGATGGTGGAGACCGCCGCCGCCGTCCGCACCGGCCGCTGCCGCATCCGGAACGCGAGTACGTCAGCCATCGTGTACCGGCCGGAGTTGCGCAGCAGTTCGGCCACGAGCAGCAGCGCCACCAGCCAGGCGACCAGGAAGCCGATCGAGTAGAGGAAGCCGTCGTAGCCGTAGAGCGCGATGATGCCGGCGATGCCGAGGAACGACGCGGCCGACATGTAGTCGCCGCCGATCGCCATGCCGTTCTGGAAGCCGGAGAAGGACCGGCCGCCGGCGTAGAAGTCGGTGGCGGTCTTGGTCTGCCGGCTGGCCCAGACGGTGATCGCCAGCGTGATGGCCACGAAGACCAGGAACAGCGTGATGGTGAGGTTCCGGGCGGTGGTGCTGCCCGCCTCAGCCGCGAGGACCGTGTTCATGGGTCACCTCCCCCATCTCGTCGCGGATCCGGTCGGCGACCGGATCGATCCGGCGGTTGGCGAACCGCGAGTAGAACCAGGCGATGAGGAACGTGGAGACGAACTGGAGCAGGCCGAAGACCAGGGCGACGTTGATGTTGCCGATCAGCTTCGTGCCCATGAATCCCCGCGCGTACGCGGAGAGGATGACGTAGAGCGCGTACCACAGGAAGAACGCGACGGTCATCGGGAAGACGAAGCCGCGCAGCGTGCGCCGCAACCCGGCGAACTCGTCCGACCGCTGGACGGCGAGGTACCGTTCCGCCGCCGACTCGGCGGGTGCGGACGCGGGTGTGTCCGTGGACATCTGTGGATCACCACCTTCGCAAGGCGTGGGGAGTTTCGCGCACCGTAGAGAGCGCGCTCCCGGCCCCGGAAGGCTCCGCCGCCCGGCGGCGAACGGTTGCGCCGAACGGCACCCCCACTGCGCCCAGTGACCCACATCACTCCGCTAACCGGTCACCCCCACCCGGCCGATCATGAGGTTGACGGCGACAAATCGGACGCCGAGCGCCGTCAACTTCATGATCGACGGAGCTGGGGGGTCAGCCGGGGAGGTCGTGGTAGCGGCCTCGGTAGTGGAGCAACGGAGGGGTGTCCCGGGGCAGATCCACCGATTCGATGGTCGCCTCGATCAGCAGGCTCCAGCCGTACTCCCGGGCGGTGTCGAGGCGGCAGCCCGCCCACCCGCCGGCGTCGGCCGGCACCGGGCCGTACGGCGTCTCGGTCCAGGCGTCCAGCGCGAACAGGCCGCCGGGGGACGGGAACAGCCCGGCGAAGCGGTCGGCGAGCTGCCGGTGCCGCGGGCCCAGCGCGGCCACCGCGAACCGCCCGGCGTCCTCGACCGCCGCCCACAGGTCCGACTCCGGATCGATCAACCCGAGCAGCCGGTCCGGCTCGCCCTCGGCGACGAGCGTGGACGAGACGGTCAGCCCGGCCGGGCCGGGCGCGGTCCAGAGCGTCACCGGGGCGGCCAGCCGCCCGCGCAGCCGGCGTACCGGTGAACGTTGCGCGGCCGGTGCCGCGAACGGGTCGGTGGAATGGATCTGCGCGCCCGGCTCTGGATTCACGTGAAACATTGTGCCGCCCGGTCCGGCCCGGGCGCGGCTCGACGCCGGCGCCTACCCTGCCGGGCATGTCGCTGATCCCCCCGCACCAGATCGCCCAGGAACGGACGGTCGACGCCGACGCCGTCCTCGGCGGCCAGGTCGATCTCCGGGCCTATCCGCACCGGCACCTGATGATCGTCACCCGGCACAGGTGGGGCAGAAGCGGCTTACCGCTGCTCCTGGCGGCGGTCGAGCACCTGTCGAACTACGGCTGGGATCTGGTGAACGTGCTCGCCCTCTCCGAGGGTCCCGCCGTCTACGCGGTGATGCGCCGCACCGCCTGACGGCGGCCGGGGGCGCGCGGATCAGTCGTCGGCGAGCAGCCGGCGGGCGGCGGCCAGCACCTCCGGGTCGGCGCAGCCGGCCGCGTACCCGGCGATCCGGCGGCGGATGTCGCGCCCGAGCAACCACTGCCCGATCCGCTCGGCGACCGGGCGCAGGAACGCGGGGCGGCAGCGGAAGTTGTACCGCCACGTCGCGAGCGTGGTGCCGGGATCCGGGCCGGGCGCGAACCGCCAGCCGCCGCCGAACCGCTCGAAGAACCACGGTCCGCGCACCATCTTCATGCCGACGTTCGTCGGCGGTGACCAGGAGACGTACTCGCTGACCATGACCAGGCCGTGCCGGGAGCGGGTGTACGTGCGCACGCCCCGCCCGGGCCGCGTCGCGCCGTCGACGAAGTGCTGCTCGCGGACGAACGGATCCCAGCGGTACCGCACCGGGGCGGTGGTCTGGGAGACGGCGAACGCCAGCTCCGGGGGAACCGGGACCGTGGTGACCGCTTCGACGACGGGCATCAGCGCCTCGGGGTGACAGCGGCCAGCAGCTCCGGCTGCCGGTGATCGAGTGTGTCCCCCGCCAGGTACGCCCCCAGCAGTGCCGCGCCCCCGCCGTACGCCAGGCCGACCGGCAGCGCCAGCCAGAGCCACACGTCGCCGAGCAGCGCGGCGGCCACCACGAACGGCACCGCCGCCACCGCCGAGACGACCATGGAGACCAGGGTGAGCAGGCCCTTGGTGAAACCCGCACCGCTGTTCATGGCGAACGGGTTGCTCGACTCGGGCAGCGAGTAGGCGCCGAACACCGAGACGTACGCGTTGATCGCGAGCCCGCAGCCGTACGAGGCGATCAACGCGCCACCCATGACGCCGAGCCATCCGGGCCGGCCGAGGATGACGGCCAGCGCGATCGCGATCGCGACGAGCATCGGCAGCACGTAGATCGAGAACGCGGCCATCCGTGCCCGCAGCTCCACCCGGCCGGGCACCCCGGCGACCAGGTTCGCGGCGTACGCGCTGCCGTCGAAGCCGAACTGGTTGGCCAGCGTCAACGACGCGAGCGCCCCGACGAAGATCATGGAAAGGCTGACCAGCGCCGGGGAGGAATCACCGCCACCGAACTCCGCCCCGCCCTCGGTGGTGAACGACACGCCGCCGAGGTTGACCATCAGCGGCACGAACACACCGACCACGGCCACGGTGATCAGGTTGGCCCGCCGCCGGGCGTCCCGCCACCAGTAGCGGCACTCGCGGGCGACGAGCGCGCCGAACCGGTCCCGCCGGGCCCAGCCCACCGCGCGGGGGAAGAGTTGCGTGACCGCGCCGCCGGTCACGCCGCGCGGCGTCCGCGCGGGGCCGCTGCTCGCCGCGCCCACCATCGCCGTCTCCAGCGACCGGGACCACCAGAACAGGAGTACGCCGAGCGTCGCGAGCGCGATCAGCAGCTTCACCACCGCCGCGCCGGCCCGGCCCTGGGCCACCTCCAGACCGACGGTCCACGGTGCGCCGAACGGCGTCCAGCCGACCACCCGGGCCACACCGTCCAGCCGGCCCCAGTCGGTCTGCCGTACCGCCGCGAGCACCAGCAACTGCAGCGGCCCGAGCAGTGCGGCCAGCACGGCCAGCAGCACGGCGGCCAGGTCGCGTACCCGGCGGGAGCGCAGCATGGTGGCGAACGCGCTCGTCAGCGCGCGGGCGCCGGCCAGGCAGACGAGCAGCCCGACGACCACGCCGAGCGCGCCGGCCAGGGCGGCCGCCCAGCCGCCGAGCGCACCGGCGGTGACCACCAGCCCGGCTGCCGTGATCGCCGTCGCCAGGGCCGGCACGCTGACCAGGGCGGCGGCGAGCAGGCCGGTGACCAGGGTGCGGCGCGGCAGCGGCAGCAGCGCGAACCGGGCCGGGTCGAGCGTCTCGTCAACGCCGAAGAAGACGAGCGGCAGGAGCAGCCAGCCGAGCGTCAGCAGGCCACCACCGAGGGCGGAGACCATCAGCGCGTACCGGGACTCGTCGGCCAGCCCTGGCGCGGCGAGCAGGAAGAACCCGACGGCGGCGAACCAGAGCCCGAACAGCAGGCCGAGGACGAACAGTGCGATCCGCCAGGTCTGACCCCGGAAGTTGTTGCCGAGCACCCGCAGCTTGAGCCGGACGAAGTGCCAGGGTGACACGCGCCGGGCCGGCCGCTCGGGGACGGTCACCGGGACAGCCACGACAGCTCCTCGCCGGTCGCGGTCCGGCCGCCGACCACCTCCACGAAGACGTCTTCCAGCGACCGGTCGCCGCGCACCTCGGCCAGCGTGCCCACCTGCTTGATCCGGCCCTCGGCCAGGATCGCGACGTGGGAGCAGAGCCGCTCGACCACCTCCATCACGTGGCTGGAGAAGATCACCGTGCCGCCACCGCTGACGTACCGGTGCAGGATGTCGCGGATCAGCGCCGCCGAGACCGGGTCGACCGCCTCGAACGGCTCGTCCAGCACGAGCAGGCGCGGACCGTGCAGCAGCGCGCAGGCCAGCCCGATCTTCTTCTTCATGCCCGCCGAGTAGTCGACCACGAGCGTGCGGCCGGCGTCGGAGAGCGCCAGCACGTCGAGCAGCTCCGCCGCCCGCTGGTCGACCACCGCCGGGTCCATGCCACGCAGCAGACCGTGGTACGCCAGCAGCTCCGCCCCGCTGAGCCGGTCGAAGAGGCGTACGCCGTCCGGCATCACACCGAGCAGGCTCTTGGCGCGCACCGGGTCGGCCCAGACGTCGTACCCGAGCACCCGCGCCTCACCCGCGTCGGGCCGCAGCAGGCCGACGGCCATGGAGAGGGTGGTGGTCTTGCCCGCGCCGTTCGGGCCGAGCAGGCCGTAGAACGAGCCGGTCGGCACGGCGAGGTCGACGCCCGCCACCGCGACCTTGGTGTCGAAGCGCTTGGCCAGACCGCGAAGGGAGAGCGCCGCGTGCTGATCGGTCATGGTCCGACCGTATCGGGCTCCGGCCAGCGGCTGCTCGGGCGGCAGGATGATCTCGCGTCATCCCTGAGAGGTACGGCGCGGATCACAGGCGCAGCGACTCCGGGGTGTGCAGGCGGAGCATGGTGGCGCCGACGTCGCGGGGAAGACGCCGCCGGCTCGCCATCGACACCACCACCATCACCGTGAACGCCAGCGGCACCGTCCACGCGGCGGGCTGGGTGGTCAGCGTGGCCGGCCACCCGGTCAGCGGCGGGCCGAGCACGGTGAGCAGCACCGCCCCGACCGCCGCGCCGCCACCGACCAGCACCCCGGCGGCGGCGCCCAGGTCGGTCAGGCCACGCCACCAGATGCCGAGCACCAGCAGCGGGCAGAAACTCGACGCTGCCACCGCGAACGCCAGCCCGACCACCTGCGACACGTCGAGCCCGGAGACGTTCAGGGAGAGCACCGCGGGCACCGCCCCGGCGATCACAGTGGCGAGCCGGAAGCCGCGTACCGAGCCGCGCCCCAGCACGTCCGTGGAGATCACCCCGGCCACGCTGGTGAGCAGGCCGGACGAGGTGGAGAGGAACGCCGCGAACGCGCCGGCCGCGACGAGCGCGGCGAGCAGCCGGCCGGTGGTGCCGTCGCCGAGCGCCGCACCGGGCAGCAGCACCACCACCGCGTCGGTCTGGCCGCTCACCAGCAGTTGCGGGGTGTAGACGCGGCCCAGCACGCCGTAGACGGTGGGCAGCAGGTAGAAGACGCCGACGAGCGCCAGCACCACGAGCGTGGTGCGGCGGGCGGCGGCGCCGTCGGGGTTGGTGTAGAAGCGGACCAGCACGTGCGGCAGGCCCATGGTGCCGAGGAACGTGGCCAGGATCAGCGAGTACGTGGCGAACAGCCCGCGGTCGTCCTCGCCGGCCGTGTCCGGCAGCAGCCATTCGGTGGCGCCGTTGGCCGCGCCGGACACCTCCGGCACCGGGTCACCGGCGGCGAATTCGATGCGGTCGCCGGGGCGTACCTCCCGGATGTCGCCGTCGGGCAGGGTGAGGGTCGCGCGGTGCTCGACCACCACTGTGGTCGCGGTCCGGAACGTCGGCCCGTCGGGCGGGGTCACCGCCGGGCGGGCGTCGGCCTGCCACTGCAACGCCAGGAAGATCGCGGGTACGGCGAGGGCGGTGAGCTTCAGCCAGTACTGGAACGCCTGCACGAACGTGATCGCCCGCATGCCGCCCAGCGCCACGTTCGCGGTCACCACGACGGCGACGAGCAGCGCACCGAGCGGGTACGGCGAGCCGGTGAGCGTGGCGAGCGTCAGCCCGGCGCCCTGCAACTGCGGCACCAGGTAGAGCCACCCGATGAAGATCACGAAGACGGTGGCGAGCGTCCGCAGCCGGCGCGAGCCGAGCCGCACCTCGCAGAAGTCGGGCAGCGTGAACGCGCCGGAGCGGCGTAGCGGCGCGGCCACGAACAGCAGCAACGCCAGGTATCCGGCGGCGAAGCCGACGGGGTACCAGAGCACGTCCACGCCGTACTTCAGGATCAGCCCGGCGACGCCGAGGAAGCTCGCCGCCGACAGGTACTCCCCGCCGATCGCGGCGGCGTTCCAGGTGGGGCTCACCGCCCGGGAGGCGACCAGGAAGTCCGAGGTGGTCCGGGCCAGCCGCAGCCCGTAGAAGCCGATGCCGACGGTGACCAGTGTGACGGCGACTATCGCCGGGACCACGTAGTCGTTCGACATCAGCGTTCCGGCCGTCGGATCAGGTCGACGAAGTCCTGCTCGTTGCGTTCGGCCAGCCGCACGTACGCCCAGCCCACCACGATCAGGAACGGGAACGACACGACGCCGAGCAGCAGCCACGGCAGGTTGACCCCGAGCACCGTCACCCGGCCGACGGTGGGCGCGATGGCGAACAGCCAGGGCAGGCCGCCGAGCCCGATCAGCACCAGCAGGCTGAGCCGCAGCGCCAGCGAGAGCTGGGCGCGCATCAGCCCACGTACGAGCGTCTCGCCGACCGGGGTCTGCTGGGTCAGCTCGGAGCGGGCGCGGTCGGCCGGGCTGCCCACCCGGGAGACCTCGGCCAGCACGATCCGGGTCCGCTTCGGCGCGGCGGCCGGCTGTGGCCCGCTTTCCGGCTCGCGATGGCCGGGCGTGCGGGACGTGCGAGGGCCCGGAACCGGGGCGGCCTCGGCGGCCCGGCCCGGAGGGTGCTGTTCCTCGGCTCCGGTCACCCCCGGCAGTCTCGCCCGCTCAGCGGGAATGTCAAGGGCACAATTCCGAGCCCTGTGCACAACCTGTGGATAACGCTTCACGCCTGTGGATAACCCGGTGGATGGCGCGGAGTCGTTGTGGACGACCGGACGGGGTGTCAGGGTGAGCCGGTAGAGAGGAGGTGTGACAGTGACCAGCCCGGCACGGCCCGGCAGCGGCGACGTCTGGACGGTGGACGACCTCCAGGATCTCCCCGAGGACGGTCAGGACTACGAGATCTTCGACGGGAGCCTGCTCGTGTCCCCACACGCCGACGTCCGGCACGGTGCGATCGCCAACCGCCTCCGCCGGCTCCTCGACCGGCAGGCGCCGCCCGGTCTGCTCGTCGGGCAGGACGTCGGCGTCAGCGCGAACCGCTCGTCCTACTTCGTGCCGGACGTCTTCGTCGCCCGCGAGGAGGCGTTGGAGCGTGGAGGCCCGGCGCTCACCCCGGCCGACGTGCTGCTCGTGGTCGAGGTCGTCTCGCCCGGCAACGCCGGCCGTGACCTGGTGCTCAAGCGCCACGAGTACGGCGTGGCCGGCATCGCGAACTACTGGCTCGTGGAGCCGCGCAAGCAGACCGTGACGGTGCTGGAGAACGCCGGTGGCCGTTACCGCGAGTCAGTGGTGCTCTCCACGGCCGACGTGTACCGCGCCGATCGGCCGTTCCCGCTCGTCCTGCCGGTCGGCGAGATCTTCTGAAAGAACCCCGGAACCTTCCCGCCGTCCCGTAAGTGGACAGGTGGGGAGAGGGGGTGACAGTGCCCGACGGTGATCTGATCGCGGAGCTCTACGCGGGGTCCTTCCGCCGGCTGGTGGTCCAGCTCTACGCGGTGACCGGTGACCTGAGCGAGGCCCGGGAGGCGGACCATCTGGTCCTCACGCCTGACGGACAGGTCTGGACGCGGATCCTGCTGGTGTCCTCCTGACCGTGCCGGGGCGGGACGGTGTCGGCCCGCCCCGGCCACCGCTCAGTCCAGCCCCACCCGTACCGGGTTGGCGGTCGCCGAGCCGAGCCAGGTGTGCGGGTTGCCGAACCAGCACCAGCCGAGCTTCGGCGCACCCTGGCTGATCCAGAGCGCCGGCACCCGCCGGTCGCGGCAGCGCGATCCGACGAGCGAGAAGCACCTGTTGCTCGCCAGCGCCGCCGGGTGCAGCGTGACGAACGCCAGTCCCTCGTCGATGGTGATCGGCAGCCGGTCCTTCGTGGTCATGTCCTCCAGCGCCGCGGACGGCGGCACGTTGCGGTACTCCTCGCCCCGGTCCACGTCGAAGAGCAGGTACGCGGGACCGGCCGGCACCTCCAGTTCCTTGATCGGGTGGAAGGTGGGCAGGTCGTCGGCGGGGAAGTTGCGGTCCAGGACACCGGTCTTGCGCTTGCCGGCGAGCGTGGTGAGCGCGATTCGCTCCGGTACCGGCACCAGCTCCCGCGTGGTCACCAGCAGGAACGGCACGCGCGCGTCGGTGGGGGCGGCCAGCCCGGCGGCACCGGTGACGGCCGCGTCGCGCAGTGGGCTGAGCAGCGCGCGGAACTCCTCCTCGGTCTGACCGGCCAGCGCCGGGTAGCCGAGCCGCACGAGGCGCTCGAGCTGGCTGTCGAATTCGGTGGCGGCGTCGAAGCGGGCGTCGGACATGCGGTCCCCCATGCTGTCGTACGGTCTGCCGTACATTGTACGCCAACGTCGGGCGAGGGCGGCCGCCGGACGCGAACCCGGCCCTCAGCGGTTCCAGTCCTGCTTCGCGGCGCGGACCAGCTTGTCCTTCAGCTCCCGGGTGTGCCGGCGGCTCACCGGCAGCTCCGACCCGTCGATCACCACCACGTAGCCGGAGTTGACCAGCCGCAGCTCGGCGATCAGCCGCAGCTGCACCAGATAGGAGCGATGGATGCGGACGAACCCGGCATCGGCCCAGCGCTCGGCGAGCGTGGCCAGCGAGACCCGGACCAGGTGCGACCCCTCCGCCGTGTGCAGCCGCGCGTAGTCGCCCTGCGCCTCCACCCACCGCACCGCCGAGCGGGGCAGCATCCGGGTGGTGCCGGCCAGCTCGATCGGGATGGTCGGATCCTCCTCCGCCCGGGCCAGCGCGGCCGGATGCGACGCCACCACCCGGGAACCGATCACCCGGCGCAGCGACTCGGACAGCCGCTCGGCGCGTACCGGCTTGCGCACGTAGTCGGTGGCACCCAGGTCGAACGCGTCCACCGCGCCGTCGTCGTACGCGGTGACGAACACGATCGCCGGCGGGCGGGCGAACCGGCGCAGCACCCGGGCCAGCTCCATGCCGTCCAGCCCCGGCATGCGGATGTCCAGGAACACCACGTCCACGTCGTCGTCGCGCAGCACGCGCAGCGCCTCGGTCGCGTCGCCGGCCGTGTGCAGCCGGGCCACCCGGGGGTCGGCGCGCAGGTGGTACGCCAGTTCGTCCAGCGCGGGCGGCTCGTCGTCCACCGCCAGCACCCGCAGGAACCCGGTGCCGGTGACTGTCATGACGACACCCGTACCCCGGGGTGGAACTTCGGCACACGCATGCTGACCTTCGTACCCGAACCCAGGCCGGTCTCCACGACCAGGCCGAACCCGTCCCCGAAGACCGACCGGAGCCGTTCGTCGACGTTCGACAGGCCGACGTGCTGCCCCGGGTCGTCGGCCGGGTCACCGGCCGCGCCGGACACCTCGGCGATGCCTGCGGTGAGCGTCGTCGGATCCATCCCCACCCCGTCGTCCTCCACCGTGATGTGACACTCGGCGCCCGCGTCCCGGGCCTCGATGCTCACCATGCCGGTGCCCGGCTTGCGGGACAACCCGTGCCGGACGGCGTTCTCCACGAGCGGCTGGAGGCAGAGGAACGGCAGCGTCACCGGCAGCACCTCGGGCGCGATCTGGAGGCGCACCTGGAGCCGCTCGCCGAAGCGTGCCCGCTCGATGGTCAGGTAGCGGTCGATCGAGCGCAGCTCCTCGGCGAGCGTGGTGAACTCGCCGTGCGCCCGGAACGAGTAGCGGGTGAACTCGGCGAACTCCAGGATCAGCTCCCGCGCCCGTTCCGGGTCGGTGCGCACGAACGAGCCGATCGCGGTGAGCGCGTTGTAGATGAAGTGCGGGCTGATCTGGGCGCGCAGCGCGCGTACCTCGGCCCGGGCCAGCCGCTCCCGCGACGACTCCAGCTCGGCCAGCGCGAGCTGGTCACCGGCCCAGTGCGCGGTCTCCAGCGTCGCCTGCACCAGACCCGGCGCCGGCCGCTCGTCGGCCACCGCCACCAACGCGCCGACCACCCGCCCGTCCGCGCGCAGCGGCGCCACCACCGCGCCGCGTACCGGGCAGTCGACCAGGTCGCAGCGCAGCTCCGACTCGCCCAGCACCGTGGAGCGCCCACTGTCGGCCGCCCGCCGGGCCGCCGCGACCAGCTGGTCGCCGTGGTGCGCCCCCTGCCCGTCGATCGCGAGCAACGCGTCCCGGTCCGTCAGCGCCAGCCCGGCCGCACCCACCAGGGCCCGCAGATGGCGTACGGCCTTCGCCGCGTCCGCCGCGGTCAGGCCAGCCCGCAGCGGCTCGGCCGCGAGCCCCGCGGTGTGCAGAACCTCGTACGTGGCCCGTTGCGTGGCGGTGGCGATGCCCCGCCGGCCGCGCAGCCGCAGCACCGCCCAGAGCGCCGCGGCCAGCGCGGTGACCAGCGAGACGACGGCGAAGACGGCGGAGAGGTTGCCACCCACGCAGCGATCCTGCCGGGTGCCGGCCCGATAGCGCTAGTACGCGCCCTTACGGGCCAGCACCACGCCGACGGTCCGCCACAGGATGCTCAGGTCGTACGCCAGCGACCAGTTGTCGACGTAGTAGAGGTCGAGCCGGACCGCCTCGTCCCAGGACAGGTCGGAGCGGCCGGAGACCTGCCACAGACCGGTCATGCCCGGCCGGACCAGCAGGCGGCGCCGGACGTCGCCGAGGAAGTCGCCGTCGTCGGCGGGCAGCGGGCGCGGGCCGACCAGCGACATCTCGCCCCAGAGCACGTTGATCAACTGGGGCAGCTCGTCCAGCGAGGTGGCCCGCAGGAAGCGGCCCACCGGGAAGACACGGGGGTCCTGCTTCATCTTGAACAGCATGCCGTCGGTCTCGTTCCGGTCGACCAGGCCGGCCAGCCGCTCCTCGGCGTCGACGTACATGGTGCGGAACTTCCAGACCCGGAACGTCCGCCCCTCGTGGCCGACCCGGGGCTGACGGAAGAAGACCGGCCCGGGGTCGGAGATGCGGATGGCGAGGCCGATGGCGAGGAAGAGCGGGACCAGCAGCAACAGGCCCAGCCCGGCGGCGACCCGGTCCATCAGGTTCTTGGCCAGCAGCGCCGGCCCGGACAGGGTCGGCTCCTCGACGTGCAGCAGCGGCAGGCCCTCGATCGGGCGGATGTGCACCCGGGGACCGGCGATGTCGGTGAGCTGGGGTGCGACCACAAGGTCGACACCGGAGCCCTCCAGCTGCCAGGCCAGCCGGCGCAGCTCGCCCGGCTCGGCGCTGGCCGAACCGCAGACCGCGATGGTGTCGCCGCCGACCTCCCGCACCAGGGCCAGCACGTCGCGGCCCGCGTACACCGGCACCGGGGTCTCCAGGCCGCGCGCGGCGGCGTACCCGTCGGTGAGGTGGATGGCCACCGGCACCAGGCCGACCGACGGGTTCCGGGTGACAGTGGTGTAGACCTCCAGGCACTCCGGGAGCGTGCCGACGAGCACCATCCGGTGCCCGGCGTGGCCGGCGCGGCGGCGCAGCGCGTGCAGGCAGGCCCGGGCGATCATGCGGCCGAGCAGGATCAGCAGCATCGCGCCGAGCAGCGCGAAGCCGACAGTCCACCGGGACAGGGAGTAGGTCTTCGTGGCGAAGGCGATGAACGAGACCGCCGCCGCCACCGCGACGCCGGCCCGGGTCACCCGCTTGAACTCGTCCGGGCCGAGACCCAGGTAGCGCCGGTCGTAGGCCCGGTTGCCCCAGAGGAAGAGCAGCCACCCGAGCGGCAGGAGCACGAACGCCACGGTGTAGAACCAGGCCTGCGGCGAGTTGCGGAAGCCGGAGTCGGCCTGCTCGAAGATCTGCACGGCCAGGAAGCTGGCCAGCGCGGCCGCGCCGAAGTCGAGCAGCAGCAAGAAGAAGATGTAGGGCCGGTGCCACCGGGACACCCGGCGCCGGGCGCGGGCCCACGCCGACCGGGGCACGCCGTTGTGCGACGGCGGAGTCGGCGGCTGGATCTCAAAGCTGTCGACGTGCCGCACGCTCTTGCTCCGGCCTCTTTCGGTTACCGGGCGCTGGAGGCTTGTCGTCACCTCAACCCATGTCCTCCCGCATGACCCGCGTCCTCACTCGGCGTGAGGGCCCGGGTCGCTCACCGTCCCAGTCTCCCACGCGGGCCCGGCCCGGACCGGCCCCCGCGAGGAAGCCGTTCCGCTGGTGCTCGGTGAGATCTGGCCGGCTCCGAATCAGTTGTGAAGCCGGGGACCGAGCCACTATACCGATGGATGACGGCTCGGGTAGAGGGGCGGACCGGACCTTCGGTGATCGCGGGCCGATTCCGCTCGGTAACCGGCGAATGCCATTACTCACCGTACGAGGCGGGACAACCTTCGGTCAGCCAGCGGCTTGCCGCCGGTCTGACAGGTGGGGCAGTACTGGAGGCTCGAATCGGCGAACGAGACCTCCCGCACGGTGTCGCCACAGACCGGACACGGCAGTCCCTTGCGGGCGTGCACCTTCAGGCCCGAGCGCTTCTCACCCTTCAGCTCGGCGGCCCGCTGCCCCATCGACCGGCGCACCGCGTCACCCAGGACCGCGCGCGTCGCCGCGTGCAGACCGGCGAGCTGATCGTCGGTGAGCCGGTCGGTGATCGCGAACGGCGAGAGCCGCGCCGCGTGCAGGATCTCGTCCGAGTACGCGTTCCCGACGCCGGCCAGCACCGACTGGTCGGTCAGCACACCCTTCACCTGACCCCGTCGGCTGCGCAGCCGTTCGGCGAAGGTCGGCAGGTCCGCCTCCAGCGCGTCCGGCCCGAGCTTGGACACACCCGGCACCTGCGCCGGCTCGGTGACCAGGTAGGCGGCCAGCTTCTTCTGGGTGCCCGCCTCGGTCAGGTCGAAGCCGGAGCCGTCGTCGAGGCGTACCCGCACCGCGATCGGGCCCTTGCCCGGTCGCAGCGGGGCCGCCGACGGGAACGCCTCCCGGTAGTGCAGCCAGCCCGCCCGGGCCAGGTGGACCACCAGGTGCAGTCCCTCGTCGAACCGGACGTCCAGGAACTTGCCGTACCGGCCCGCGCCGGTGACCGCCCGGCCGGTGACCGCGCTCGGCGGCGGGTCGTACGTCTTCAGCGCGCTGATCGCGGCGACCTCGAACCGCTCGACGCGGCGGCCCACCGCACGCTCGCGCAGGTAACCGGCGAGCGCTTCCACCTCCGGTAGTTCGGGCATCGTCCAACGGTAGCCTTCTTTCCCGTGAGAATCGTGGTGGCGCACAACCGGTACCGGGAAGCCCAGCCCTCCGGCGAGAACACCATCGTCGACGCGGAGATCGCCCAGCTCACCGCCGCCGGCGTGGAGGTGCTGCCGTTCCTGCGCAGCTCCGACGAGATCCCGTCGATGTCCAAGCCGGCCAAGGCGCTGCTGCCGATCTCGCCGATCTGGGCCCCGAAGGCCCAGCACGACCTCGACCGCCTGCTCACCGAGCACCGGCCGGACGTGTTGCACCTGCACAACCCGTACCCTCTGCTCTCGCCCTGGGTGGTGCGGACCGCGCACAAGCGCGGGGTGCCGGTGGTGCAGACGGTGCACAACTACCGGCAGGTCTGCTCCTCCGGCCTCTACTTCCGCGACGGCGTGATCTGCCAGGACTGCCGGGGCCGGACGCTGGGCGTGCCGGCGATCGTGCACCGCTGCTACCGCAACTCGCGGGTGCAGAGCGCGCTGATGGCGACCACGCTCGCCGTGCACCGCCCCACCTGGAAGTCGGTGGACCGGTACATCGCGCTCACCACGGCGGTCGCCGACCACCTGCGCGACTACGGCATCCCGGACGACCGGATCGTGGTCAAGCCGAACGCCGTGCCCGACCCGGGCACCCCGGCGCCGGTCGGCAACGGCTTCCTCTTCATGGGGCGGCTCAGCCCGGAGAAGGGCCTGGACCTGCTGCTCGCGGCATGGCGGCGGCATCCGGTGGGCGCGCTCGGCCCGCTGCGCATCGCCGGTGACGGCGAGCTGCGTCCGCTCGCCGAGGCGGCCGCCGCCGAACGGCCCGACGTGCTCTACCTGGGCCAGCTCGACCGTTCCGGGGTACGCGCGGCGCTTGCCGACAGCTCCGTGGTGCTGGCCACCTCCACCTGGCACGACGTGCTGCCCACCGTGATCATCGAGGCGCTGGCGGCCGGTCGTCCGGTGCTCGGCACCGCGCTCGGCGGGATCCCGTACCTGGTGGGCGCGGACGGGCCGCGCGAGCCCGCCGGGACCGGACCGGCCGAGGTGGCCACCGCGGCGCCGGGCGACGGTCGGGTCGCGTTGCCGTCCGGGGTGCGGCGCGGCGAGGCCGGCTGGGTGGTGGCGCCCGAGGCCGACGCGCTGGCGGCGGCACTGCCCCTGGCCGCCGCCGAGGCGACCGCGCTGGCCCCGGCGGCTCGCGGCCGCTACGAGCGCACGTTCCACCCCGACGTGATCACCAAGCGCCTGATCGACGTGTACGCCGGCCTGGCCGCTCCCGGAGGCCGTCCCGCGCGCTGAGCCCAGGTGTTAGGAAGGGCCCCTTTTTATGCACGAGGCGTTAATAGGGGGCCCTTCCTTACCGCAGGGAGGCGCGGGCGGAGAAGGCGATGCTGGCCAGGAGGAAGCCGCCGTTCACCACGGTGAACGCGATCATCAGCCAGAACGCCAGCGCGGGCGCGAAGGCCAGCACCAGACCGGCCACGAAGATCACCGCGCCGTAGTCGCGGACCAGCTTCACCAGGCGCACCGGGAGCGACGTCGAGGTGACCATGCTCGCCGCGTTCGGCCCGGACTGCATCACCGACGTCACCAGGTTGACCATCCAGGTGCCGGCGAACACCGCCACCAGCCAGGCGGGCGTGGACGGGCGCTGCGCCACCGCTGTCGCGCCGATCGCGGCGACAAGCGCGATCTGGGCGGCCACGTCGCAGAGCACGTCGATCCGGGCACCGGCCGCGCTGCCCTGACCGGTGACCCGGGCGAGCTGCCCGTCGGCGCAGTCCAGCGCGTACGCGATCTGCCACGCGACAAGCGCGACCAGCCCGACCACCCAGGCCGGTACGGTGCCGGCGGCCACGTCGTCGGCGAGCGCCACCACTGTGATCGAGGCGGCCAGTCCCAGCACCAGGTTGGTGAGCGTCAGCGCGGTCGGGCGCAACCCGAGCCGCTGCGCGGCGAGCGCGAAGGCCGCCCCGATCCACTGGCTGATCGACTCGCTGAACAGGCCGCCTCCCCGGTTGACCCGGTGGAAGTCGGCGACGGTGGGGCGGGGCTCAGCCAATGTGGTCGCGGAGGGCACCGGCGTAGTCTGCCAGCCGCTCCCGCGTCTCGGAAGCGGACATCGCGAGGTGTTCGAGGATGGTGTAGCGGTCCGGCCGGGTGGCCGGCGCGAACTGCACCGCCTCGACGAACTGGTCGTCGGTCAGCTCGACCTCGGCGGGCAGCCGGGGCAGCCCGTGCCGGGTCAGGCAGGCAGCCATCTCGGCGAACCGGCGCTCGTCGCCGCGCAGGAACGTGCAGAACAACGCACCGAGCCCGGCCAGCTCGCCGTGCGAGGCGGTGCCGGGGAACAGCGCGTCGATCGCGTGCATGATCTCGTGGCAGCCGCCGCTGCACGGGCGGCTGGTGCCCTCGATCGCCATCGCCAGGCCACTGGAGATCAGCGCGTCGGCGAGTACGGTGACGAAGCCGTCGTCGTTCATGTCGCCCGGGTGGTTGAGCACCGCCTCGGCGCCGGCCCGCGACAGCGAGGCGGCCAGCCCGTCGACCCGCTCCCCACGCACCCGCCGGGCCAGTTCCCAGTCCGCCAGCGCACTGATGTTGCTGACCACGTCGCCGACGCCGGCCCGGTTGTGCCGCTCCGGCCCGGCCTCCACGAAGTCCAGGTCGACGATCACGGCGATCGGGATGTGCACGCCGTAGGAGCCCTTCAGGCCCTCGGTGATGAGGCTGGCCACCGGGGAGGCGATGCCGTCGTTGGCGAGGCTCGTCGCCACCGACACCATCGGCAGGCCGCGCCGGGTCGCGGCGTACTTGGCCACGTCGATGGTCTTGCCGCCGCCGATGCCCACGACCGCGTCGTACGACCGGGTGCGCAGCTTCGCCCCCAGGTCGTCGGCGGCGTCGAGCGTGCCCCCGGCGACAGTGAACACGTCCGCCGAACGCAGCGACGGCCGGATCAGCTCGGCGATCCGCTCGCCCTGCCCCGGGCCGACCACCACGGCGACGTCGCCACCGGCCGAGATCCGCCCGTCGGAGAGGATCGCCGCCAGATCGGCCACCGCGCCCCGCCGCACGTCGATGTGCAGCGGGGTGAGGACGCTGCGGGCTAGTAGCGGCACGCGATCTCCCGCGCCCGGGCCAGGTCGGCGTGGTTGTCGACCTCGACCCAGGAGACGTCACCGATCGGGGCCGCCCGCACCTCGCCACCGCGCTCGGCGAACTCCTGGTAGCCGTCCTCGTAGTAGAGGTTCGGGTCACGCCGCCAGGTGGCCTCCAGCGCGTCGGCGAGCGCGTCGGCCACCTGCGGCTCGATCAGCGTCGCGCCGATGTACTCGCCGTACGCCTCGCCCGGGTCCATCAGCTTGGTGATCCGGGTGAGCTGGCCGGCCGCGTCGAAGGTGGTCTTCATCTCCTCCTCGGCCAGCGGCTTGAGCGTGTCCACGGCGAGCAGGATGCCGGGACCACGCTCGGCCAGCAGCGTCTTCTCCACGCTCACCGGGTGCACGGTGTCGCCGTTGACGAGCAGCACGCCCCGGGAGAAGTGCTCCCGCGCCAGCCAGAGCGAGTACGCGTTGTTCCACTCCTCGGCCTTGTCGTTGTGCACCAGGCTGATCGTGACTCCGTACTTCTCCTCCAGGGCGGCCTGGCGCTGCCGCACCGCGTCGGCCGCGTAGCCGACCACGATCACGACCTCGTTCAGCCCCACCTCGGCGAGGTTGCGCAGCGCGATGTCGAGGATGGTTGTCTCCCCGTCGACCGGCACCAGGGCCTTGGGCAGGGTGTCGGTGTACGGCCGCAGCCGGCGCCCCGCACCGGCGGCGAGCACCATCCCGATCATGCCGACACGCTCCTCTTCTCGACCCGATTCCACCCGGCGAGGATATCGTCGGCCACCGACCCGCAGTGGTTCAGCCCGTCAGCCCGATCGAGCGCAGCGCCGCGAAGCCGTCCTCGGCGATCCGCCGGATCAGCCCGTCGTTGACGTCCCGGTGCTCGTCGAGCAGCGCGACCTCCGATTCCGCCAGCCAGCGGAACTCGGTGTGCTTGCCGGCCTCCAGCCGGGGCCGGCTCAGGTCGCCGTCCACCCGGACCAGGAAGTCGGTCTCCACCCGTGTCAGCCCGTCGTCGGCGGTGTACCGGTATTCGCCGACCAGGCCGAGCACGTGCGACACGGCCCAGCCGGTCTCCTCGGTGACCTCCCGGCGCAGCGCGTCGTCGATCTCCTCGCCCGGTTCGAGGTGGCCGCCGACGATGTCCCAGCAGTTCGGGAAGAGGCGTCGTTCGGGGGATCGGCGTTGGATGAAGATGCGGCCGTCGTCGTCGACGATCAGCGCGCCGGCGCAGCGGAGGGGCTCGGTGGGCACCCTCCGACAGTAGCCATCCGCGCCGTCTCCGGCGATGCCCGTTCTTGTCCCGGTACGCATCGATGGCCCACCATGTCCGTACTCAGTCGCCGTCCCACAGGGGTGATGTGTGATGCAGGTACGGGAAGCGATGTCCAGCGAGGTACTCGTGGTCGGGCCGGAGCACACGCTCCGGCAGGCGGCCCGGATGATGTCGGCCCGCGGTGTCGGGTCGGCGGTCGTGATCGACCCCGACTCCGAAGGAGTAGGGATCATGACCGAACGCGACGTGCTGAAGGCGATCGGCGCCGGGCTCGACCCGGACGTCGAACGCACCGGAGCACACCTGACCTGGGACGTCGTCTACGCCGGCCCGGACTGGACGATCGAGGAGGCAGCCGCCGCGATGGCCCGGGGCGGGTTCCGTCACTTGGTCGTGCTCGACGGCCGGGAGGTGGCGGGAGTGATCTCGGTACGGGACCTGATGCGGGTCTGGGCGGGGCAGCACGCGCCGACCCGCACCTGACCGGCCCCGGCGCTACCGGCGCCGGGAAAGGGCGATGGCCCGGCCGATATCGGCCGGGCCATCGTCGTCATGCGTTCCGTTTCGGTCGTGCCCGCCCGTCAGGGGCCGACGAAGACCGAGGTGCCGCGCCAGTCCACGTCGTCGACGCCCGGACCGCTGCGCACCGTGGCGGAGCCGGTCGGCACGCCGTCCGACCACGCCATCGAGGACAGGTTGCCGGTGCTCCGGGAGACGACGTAGAGCTTGTCGCCGTCCAGGAACAGGCCGCCCGCGTCGGCGAAGGCGGTGGTGCCGGTGACCGTGTTGCGCTCGGCGCCGACGGTGCCGGTGTCCGGCGCGAACCCGCGCCAGAACAGCGTGCTCTGACCGGCCAGCGAGTAGTAGATCCGGCCGCTCTTGTAGAACATCGCGGTCACGTTCGGCAGCTCCGCGGCGAAGTTGCCGGTCATGCCGGCGTACGTGGAGCCCTCCGGCGCGGAGCCGGTGACGACCGTGTCCCACTTGGCGTCGTGGTACGGGTCGAGCTTCTTGGCGGTGCCGAACTCGCTGCCGTCGAACGAGCGCTTGTAGAGGTCGCCGCCGACGCCGTAGAACAGGTCACCACCGACCCAGAACGCGCCCTTGATCTTCGACCAGCCGGTGTTGTCGCCGTTCGGCACCGACATCGCGTTGCCGACCGAGGTAGCACCGTCGTACGTGCGCTTGGTGATGCTGTCGACGGTGGTGGCCGGCGGCACCGGGGGCAGCTTGACGATCTCGATGCCCTGCACCAGCGGGTTCTCCAGGACGCGACCGAAGTCGATGTCGATGTTGCCGTCACTGGTGATCGGGAACGCGCGCATGGTGCCCCGGTTGGTGGCGCCGATCGCGGCGATCGGGTCGAAGTTGCTCAGCTTGACCACGCCGTCGATGGTCACGTTGAACTTGCGCTTGCCGGCGGTGGCGGTGCCGGACCAGCGGTTCGCCAGGTAGAGACGCACCTGCACCGGCGTGCCGGCCGGGACCGGGAAGTCCCACTGCATGTCCGGCGCGGGCGACTCGTCCCACCGCTCCGCGTTGAACAGCTCGACCGGCGTGCCCGACGGCACCGTGCCGTCGAGCGAGGCGTTCGTGGTGTAGCTGGTCACCTGGTTGCCGGCGTTGTGGTAGGTGCTCGGCGCGGCGGCGGTGTCCGCGGCCCAGGCCGGGCCGCTCGGTGCCGCCAACTGGTCGCCACCCGCGTTGACCCGGTAGAGCACGTCCGAGGCGTCCGGCGTGGGCGCGGTCTTGACGATCTCGATGCCGTGCAGCAGCGGGTTCTGGAGCACCCGGCCGAAGTCGATGTCGACCACGCCGTCGCTGACCACCGAGATGGACTGCATGGTGCCGCGGTCGGTCCCGCCGGCCGCGACGACCGGGTCGAAGTCGTTCAGCTTGAGCACACCGTCGACGCTGACGTCGAACTTGCGGGCGCCCGGCTTGCTCGTGCCGGACCAGCGGTTGCCCATGTAGATCCGGACGTCGACCCGGGTGCCGGCCGCGACCGGGATGTCCCACTGCATGTCCGGCGCGGTCGCCTCGTCCCACCGCTCCGTGTTGAACAGCGTGGC
Organism: Micromonospora sp. NPDC048169; assembly: GCF_040652815.1. NCBI lineage: Bacteria > Bacillati > Actinomycetota > Actinomycetes > Micromonosporales > Micromonosporaceae > Micromonospora > Micromonospora sp. NPDC048169. Next base: position 88,676 of record NZ_JBEZMS010000003.1, on the reverse strand, counting down.
CGGCGTGCTCGCCGGCACGGTGGCGTCGAACGTCGCGTTCGTGGTGTAGCTGGTGACCTGGTTGCCGGTGTTGTGGTACGGGCTGGGCTCGGTGGCACTGTCGGCCGCCCAGTCCGGTCCGCCGTCGGTGGCCGGGATGGCCGGACCACCGGCGTTGACCCGGTAGAGCACCTCGGTCTGCGCCGCCCGACCGGCCTGGTAGACGTTGCCCGGCAGGCCCTTCGTGCTGGTCGAGTGCGGGGCGTTGCCGCCGTCCAGCGGGAAGAAGGCGAGCCGCTTGCGCTGGTAGTCGAAGTTGCCGATGTACTCCTGGTCGCTGCCGAGCCAGAGGCCCTCCTGGGTCACCAGCATCTCGGTGACGCCGTAGCCGCGCGGGTGGCGGCCCGGGTTCCAGGACAGCGGCAGGCCGCTCACCGGGTCGAGCGCGGCGATGCTGGCCCGCGGCACCGCGCCCGGTCCGGCCTTGTCGCGGGCGAGCGGGTTGTTCGACCAGCGGAAGTGACCGCCTACGTAGATGGCCTTCTCGCTGATGCCGACGGAGAGGAAGGTGTCGCCGCCGCTGAAGTTCGTCCAGGTCGGCTTCTGGCCGTCGCCGGTGGCCGCGGTCTCCCAGCGCGCCGCGGAGTCACAGAGCGTGCCCGGGTACGACGCGCCGGTGGTGACCACCACGAAGTACTTGCTGTCCGGGGAGAACTGGACGTCGCGCACCCACGAGTCGAACGCGGTGTACTTGCAGGCCGCGGAGTAGCCGTCGGTGTTCCAGTCGGCGACGGTCGCGGAGTTCGCGCCCAGGTTGATCCGCACGATCTGGTCGTGCACGACCCCGTCGGCCTTCTTGAAGTTGCCGATCACCACGAGGTGCTTGCCGTCCGGGGAGACGGTGAGCTTCTCCGTACCGACACCGGCCGAGGCGCCGTTGTTGGTCGGGGTCCAGTTGTGGTTCTCGGTGAGCGACACGGTGAGGTAGTCGTCCACCGCGCCGGTGGTCGGGTTCAGCGACGCCAGCCCGTTGCGGTTGATCGTCGCGGTCGCCGTGGTGAAGATGCCGCCGACCAGCAGGTGATCGTCGACGAGCGCGATGTCGTTGACGGTGCCGTTGAAGGCCGGACCCTTGAACCCGTCGACGGGGGTGCCGTCGGCGACGTTCAGCAGCGCCAGCTTGCGGAAGTTCTTGTCACCGACCTTGTTGAACTTGCCGGCCACGTAGACGGTGCCCGGCGTCGGGCCGGCGATGATGGCGGTGACGTCGTTGTCCAGCACCGGCGCGAACGCGTTGTCGATCTTGCCGGTCGCCTTGTCGAAGGCGAGCAGCCCGCGGCGGTCGACCGGAGTGGGCGAGGAACCACGGTTCTGCGCGTTCGTGAACGAGCCGCCGACGATCACCTTGCTGCCGGCGTCGTAGATGGCCACGACGTTGCCGTCGTTGATGTTCGGCGTCTTGTCCGAGGGCACCTCGCCGACCATCGTGCTGTGGTCGGGCGCGGGTGCCGAGGCCGGCGCGGCCAGCGCCGGCACCGGTGTGAACAAGGTGGCGATGCCGAGCACGGCAGCGCCGAAGGCGGACACCGAGCGGTGTCTCAGGATCGAGGAAGCCACAGGCTACTCCGGGGGGAAACGTCGGAGGCGCTGCGATCGTGGTCGGTGCCGACATGAGGCGGGGCGTCACTCGACCGACCGCAGACGTGAGAGCAATACCTTCTCGCATTCGGGCATCGCCCGTCCACCCGGGTTCGGCCTTTTTGGCCGAGGAAACGGCCCGGGTCACACGAAAAGACGAGCGACGATCACCTGGTGGACACGGAGGGTTGCCCTGAGGGAACACTCAGGTCTGGCAGGGGCGCCTGGAAGTACGGATCGGTCGCCATCTCCCGGAAGACCTTCTCGCTCTCCGGGTCGTCGCCGAACGTGCTGTCGTAGATCGGCTTCTCCGTCTGCCGGGCCGCGAAATAGACCGCCGCCTTGATCTGCGGGTGCTTCTTCAGGTACGGCCCGACCTCGCGCATCCAGTCGGCGCGCTGGCCCGGCCGCCCGTCCTGGGTCAGGCCGTACTCGCCGATGATGACCGGCCGCGGGTGCTTCTTGGCGAACGCCATGAAGTGGTCCATCCGGTTGGAGAAGCTGTTCCACTCCGGACTGGGGTAGACGTCCGCGCAGAGCCAGTCGACCTGGTCGTCGCCGGGGTAGTAGTCGGCGGCCCGGCGCTGCGGCTCGGCGAACCCGTCCGCGTGCGGGCACCACACCCACCCGGCGTTGGTGACGCCCATCTCGGTGAAGATGCCGCGGACGTGCTTCCAGGCGGCGACGTAGTCCTCCGGTGAGTGCATGCTCGCGGCCAGGTTCGGCCGGTCCATCTCCCACCGGTAGCGCAGCAGCACCGGAACGCCGAACTCCTTGACGTCCTTCGCGCGTTCCCGGATCAGCGCGTCGTAGACGCCGCTGACCGTGGACCGGGTGTCGGTGCCCTGCCACGAGATCATCTGGAGCCTGCCCCGGGACTGGAACATCTTCTCGGTGTTGGTCGGGAACGGCTCGTTCCACTCGTGGAACATGTGCGCGATGGCGAGCTTGCCGCCGGCCGCCTGGTTGAACGCGTCGAACGCCGCGGCCCGCCCGGCGGCGTTGTGGTTCTGCGGCTTGACCCAGGTGCCGAGCCAGGCGCCCTCCGCCGGCGGCTCCGGCCCACGCCCGGTGGTGCGGACCGGAGCGGTCCGCGGTGTCACTGTCGGCGGGGGCGGCGCCGCCGTCGTCGCCGTCCCGTCGGACCGCTCGGAACCGGAGTCACAGGCCGCCACCGCCGGAGCCAGAAGGGCCAGGCCCAGCACGGCAGCCATCGTCAGTCGTAACCGTCGTACCACCGCAACCTCTCCCCAGGACGGTCGCCGGCCACGGCATGAGGCCCTGACGATCCGCGGGGGCGGAGAGGCACGCCGGGCCTGGCGGGCGACCCCTGGCACTCTACCCGTGACGCGGCGTTCAGGCGGGGTAGCCGAGTTGCGCCAGCAGCGGTCCGGCCTGAGCCATCACGTCGGCAAGGTCCTTTTCGGTCAGTCGCTGCCGCCAGCGGCCCACCGAGCCGGGCCGCGCCTTGGCGAAGCGGGCGTGCAGCGCCTCCCGCCCGGCCGGGTCTCCGACCTCCAGGAAGTCGGCCACGGTCTCGGCCGCCTCCGCCGGGCGGGTGACGACGTCCTCGTACCGCAGGTGCCGCACCCGGTCCGCCGGCAGTTCGGCGAGCTGGGTGAGCGCGCTGCCGGTGAACCGCCGCCACATCCAGGCCGACCGACCCAGGTCGGAGACCTGCGTGAACTCCTCGCGCCGCTCCGGCTCCACCCAGAACCGGGGCGCGGCCCCCCACGGCGTGCCGCCCCGGCCGCTGCGGCCGCTCCCGGTGGACGCCGCGTTCAGCCAGGGCTGCTCGGCGTGCGACACGGCCACGTCCCGCCCGTCCCGGTAGACGTGCAGGAACACCGCGTCCGGGAACACCTCGGTCAGGAACGGCACGATGAAGCAGTTCTCCGGGTCCTTCTCGGCGAAACGCAGTCCACCGTGTCCGGACGCGGCGAGCAACGCGCCGTAGTAGCCGCGGAAGTAGCGGGCGGCCCGCTGCGGCGTCCAGCTTCCCTCGTAGACACAGCGGGCGACCGCCTTGGTCAGCCGCGGTTCGAAGTGGTACGACACGTCCGGCAGCGCGCCGACGCAACTGCCGAGGAACGTGGTGCCGGAACGCGGGGCGCCCAGGATGAAGATCGGCCGCTCCACCTTCAGGGTGAGCCGGCGGCCACCCGCCTCGACCGGCCGTTCCAGCTCGCGGCGTTCCTTGCGGTCCGCCAGCAGCCCGACCGCGGCGAGCTTCGCGGCCTTCACGGCGGACAGGCCGGAGTGCGGGGCGAGGGGGGAGTCGCTTGTCATCGAAGATCCCATCGGTGCGCAGAATCGGTCAGGACTGGGCGGCCGGGTCCGCCCCGGCCCGGTTGCGGCCACGGCGCAGGGCGCGCAGCGCGTCGAGGTGCAGGGTGCGCCGCCAGCGCCAGGCGCCCGCCAGGTACGCGGCCAGACCGGCGGCGGTCACCAGCGCGAGCACCGGCGGACCGGCGCCGAGCAGGCTCGCCGCGCCCAGCGGCAGGCCCAGCGTGACCACCGCCAGCGCCATCGCGGCCCGGGTGCCGGCGCCGAACGGGTGCAGCCGCATCGACCACCAGAGCTGGGTCAGCGGCACCAGGTTGGTGACCAGGATGGAGACGATCCAGGCCAGGGCCGCGCCGAGGATGCCGTAACGCGGGATGAGCACCAGGTTTCCGACCACGTTGAGCACGGTGCCGGTCATCGCGTTGTAGAACGTCCACGCGGTGCGCCCGGCCATGTTGAGCACCATGTCGACCATGCCGCAGCCGGTGGCCAGCAGCATCGTCAGCGCCAGCAGCACCACGACCCGGCGGCCGTCGCCGTAGTCGGATCCGAACAGCGCCAGCATCGGCGTGGCGAACGCCGCGAAGATCAGGTACGCGGGCCAGGAGAGCAGCACCAGCCAGCCGGTGGCGGCCTGGTAGAGCTGGCGAGCCTCGGCCCGGTCGTCGCGGGCGAACGCGGCGGCCAGCCGGTGCTGCACCGAGCTGGACAGCGCGACGCTGGAGAGCTGACCCAGCGCCAGGAACCGGGTCGCGGCCGTGTAGATCGCCGCGTCCGCCGGCCCGCGCAGCGCGCTGAGCAGCACGATGTCCAGCCGCTGCACCACGATCGCGGCCAGGCTGCTGATCGCGCGAGGGCCGGTGAACCGCCAGAACGGCCCGACGAGTTCGCGCGCCGGCACCGGCCGGGTCACCTGCCGTCCGGCCCGGCCGACCAGCCGGCTCAGCCAGAGCAGCGCGACCACCGCGGCGAACAGGTACGGCACCACCCAGGCCAGCGGCAGCGCGACGGTGGCGGACAGGCCGAGCCAGGCCGCCACGGCCACGGCCAGGAACTGCACGAGCGTGCGGCCGAGCCGCTCGACTGTCAGCAGCGGGCGCATCTGCCCGAAGCCACGGCAGGCGGCGAGCGCGTAGTCGTTGAGCGCGGCCAGCGGCACGAACGCCAGCAGGATGCGTAGCGCGGTCACCGCCTCCGGACCGGCCTCCGGCATGGTGGCCCGCGCCAGCGCCGGTGCGGCCAGCCAGCCGGCCAGCCCGAGCACCGCGCCGACCACGAGCACCGGCAGCAACCCGGCCAGGATCGTGCCCCGGATCTGGTCGCGGCGGTCGAGCGTGCGCTGGCGGCTGACGAAGTAGACGGTGCCGACGTCGGTGCCGAGCCGGGCCGCCGAGGCGGCGATCATGAACGCGCTGGTGGCCGCGAAGAACATGCCCGCCTCGCCGACCGACCAGCCCCGGGCGATGACGATGTTCAGGCCGAAACCGGCCACCGCGGCCAGCCCGACCCCGACCAGGTTGGCGAAGCCCTGCCGGGCCGCGCCGCCCAGTCCCGCGCCCGGCCCGGGGGCCGGTGCGGTGAGCGTCGGGGTGCCGCCGGCGTCCGCCCGGGTCACCGCCGCCACGACGGTACGCGTCCCCACCACGTCGCCAGCCGCTCGTCGTACGGCGCGAAGTGGTCCTCCAGCCGGGTCCGCAGCTCCGCCGACATGGGCGAACGCGAGCGCGAGTTGTGCTTGCCGAACGCGATGTCCGCCCAGCGGGGCAGCCCGAGGAAGTCGCAGACCGCGTCGAAGGAGGGACGCGGGTCGGCGAAGAAGTCGTCGCTGTCGATGACGTGCATCCGGTCCCGGCCGACGAGCGCCTCCAGGCGCTCCAACTGCTCGATGTAGCGGCCCCGCGCCAGGTAGGCGTTGTGCTGCAGGTGCTCGCTGGCGTACGACGCGGAGCTGATCATCCGCTCCCGCTCGCCCGCCGTACGCGACTCCTCAAGCGCCAGCGCCCGCTCGAAGTCCGCCTCGGTCTCGTAGCCCCGGGCCAGTTCGTGCGAGTGCGCGGAGTAGGCCCGCTCCACCGGGTCGCGCAGCAGCACCAGCAGCTTCACCGAGGGCAGGTCCCGGGCGATGCGCTGCCCGGCCAGCGGGTGGAACATGTAGTACGGGCTCGATTCGCCGGTGATCCCGCGTACCCCGATCTGGGCCTTCACCGCCTCGGCCTTGCCGGTGGTGGGGAAGTGCCCGAGGTACCAGCTCATGCCCCGGTGGTAGTCCATGTCGAAGTAGTGCACGCCCTTGTGGTACGCGGGCGGCAGCACACCGGGATGCTGCGAGAGAGTCTTGAACAGCGAGGTGGTGCCGCAGCGCTGCGCCCCCACGATCAGGAATCCCGGCACCATCCGTGAGCCGGCGGTCAATCGACCGACCGTCCGGCTCACCGACTTCACCGCGCGGAGCGCCTGCTCCCTGGCCACCGTCACGTCCCCACTCCTCACTCTCACCGGGCCCGGCGGGCCAGGTGTTCCTCCACGGCGGGCAGCAGCCAGGTGTCGACGTGCCCCAGCCGCGCACCCGCCTCCGCCTGCCGGTCGCGCAGATAGCGCGTAGCCAGCTCCACCAGGTAGAGCACAGCGACCAGATCGGCGCCCCCACCGGTCTGGTCGAACGGCGCCAGGGTCGCGCCGGCGCCGGCGACAAGCGCCCGGGCCGCCTCGACCGGCTCCACCCCGTCGTGGCTCATCGCGCCCTGCACCGCCAGGTGCAGCGCGTCGTATCCGGCCGGCACGTCCGCCTCGAACCGTTCCCAGTCCCAGACCAGCACCCGGCCGTCGGCGAGCACCGCGCTGTTGCCGCCGTTCCAGTCGCCGTGCCAGGCGCCGAAGGCCACCACCGGGTCGGCGTCCGCTACCGACTTCAGCGCCGCGCGCAGCCGCCCGGCCTCCGGCCGGGGCCCGAGCGCGTCCACCGCGGCGGTGAGCCGGGCCGCGTGCCCGCTGCCCGCCCACGACTGCTTGCGTACGCCGAGACAGCCGGCGACCGCCACCATGGCGGCGCGTTCGGCCGCCTCCGCGGCGGCCGGGGTCGCCCGGGGCAGCCGTACCGGCAGCGCCTCCTGCACCAGCAGCGCGTGGCCGTGCCAGTCGCCGTGATGGCGTACCCCGGCCACTACCACCGGCCCGAGCGGCACCTCGGCGAGGCGGCGCAGCGCGTCGGCCTCCGCGTGCACGAGGGCACGGGTCAGCGGGTCGACGCCGAGCTTGGCGTAACCGAGGGCCCGGCCGTCCGGGGCGAGCAGTTGCAGCACCGGCTTGCGGTTCGCCCGCGCCGGCCCGATGTGCAGGCTCACCAGCGCCGGCTCGCCGAGCACCTCGGTCAGGTAGGCGTCCAGCCCGCCGCCGTCGACCACCAGCCGGTCGCGGAACACGAGCGGGCCCAGCCCGAGCCGGAACGCGGTGGCCAGCCCCTGCCGGACCAGCTTGGCCTTGCGGCCGACCGCCTCGGTGGAGTGCCGGACCGCGCTCGCCGCAGCCCGGCCCGAGCCGGTCGGCACCAGCAGCCGGGGGCGGGCCGCCGAGGGCACCACCACCCAGCCGGCGCCGCCGCGCCGCAGGCTGGGCTCGGCCGGCGCGGGCCAGATCAGCCCGGCCAGGTCACCGAGGTACGCGGCGCGGCCGTCGCCGTCCGGGGGTACGCGGAACACCATCAGCGGTCACCGGTCTTTTCCAGTCGGGCCCGTAGCCCGGCGATCGTGCCCTGCGGTGCCGCCGGTGCGAGCGACCGGCGTATCCGGTCGTTACGGGCCAGCAGGGCGACAGTGATCAGGGCGTAGGCGAGCGTTGCTTCCATCACCCCGTAGGTGAACTGGAAGAACAGCATGAGGATGAGGACGAGCGTGCCGGCGATCCCGATCGCGCTGTGGTCGCGCCGGTAGCGCCAGATCGCGTAGACGAAGAAGGCGTTGTAGCAGATCGCGCCGACCCAGCCCTGCCCGACGAGCAGCGCCCAGAGCTGGCCGTTGCTGCCCAGCTCCCGGTTGCCGCACTGCTTGCAGTCCTCGGACTTGCCGATCGCGATGGACCGGTTGCTGCCGATCAGTGCCCGGTTGCCGCCGTACCCGAGGATCGGCGAGTGGTTCGCCGCGGCGACCGCACCCTGGGACAGCGTGGTGCGGATGTCGTCGCTGTGCCCGTTCTGGAGTCGCTCGTCGAAGGTGCGGCCGAGTGGTGTGGCGACGATCAGCACCCCGATCAGCCCGACCGCGAGGGCGAGCCCACCGAGCACCACCATCCGGCCGCGCAGCGCGAGCCGCAGCGCGACGTAGGCGGCGGCGATGCCCAGACCGATCCACAGGCCGCGGTTCAGCGAGTAGACGATCGGGAAGATCGCCGCCAGGGCGATGGCCACCCCGGCGGTACGGCGCAGCGGCTTGCCCAGCACGACCCAGCCGACGATCAGCCAGATCAGCAGGATCGCGGTGTTCTCGCCCCACGAGTTCGTGTAGGTGAACGGCGCGGACGGGCGGGGTGAACTGGCCTCCCCCTCGATCACCTGCTGGACCTGCGCGAACTTGATCTCCATCAGCGAGGAGACGTACGGGTGGCCGGCGATCGACTGGGGCAGGACGAAGCGCAGCGGCGCGACGAACGTGAGGTTCGGGAAGAGCGAGCCGATCCAGCCGCCGAGCACCACGACCACGCCCATGAACCCGAACAGCCGGACCATCCGGCGCTGGGACAGCTCCCGTTCCCGCAGGTTGTAGACGTAGAGCATGGTCACTGTCATCGCGATGTAGTTGGCGAGCCGGATGCCCCAGCCGATGTACTTGCCGCTGCCGCCCGGGGGCAGCGTGTTCGGCGCGGTGAGGTCGAGCGTGAGCACGGACAGGAACACCCAGAGCAGCAGGACCATCCAGATCCCGAAGCCGGGCGGCACCCGGACCGGGCCGCGCCGGCGCATCTGCACCACCATCGGCACGGCGAAGATGACGAAGACGAAGCTCGACACGCCGAGCACCCACCACAGCGGGTACAGCAGGAAGAGCGAGATCAGCGGCCATGCCGTCGGCAGCCGCCACGACCAGCTCTCCGGCCGTACCGTCACCGACCGGAGGCGGTTCCCGCCGGGCGGCGAGACCGCCCCGACCGGGACCGTCCCGCGCGCGGTGCGGGGCGGGGTGGCGGTGCTCATTTCACGGAAACCTTGGCGGTGGTCGGCGCGTAGATCACCCACGCGTTGCCGGGCTGCGGACGCAGGAGGTCGCCGCCGGTGTCGGCGAACGTGCAGACCATGCCCAGGCCAGGCTTGCGCCACCGGCCCTTCACGCTGTTCGGCCCGGACACGGCGAGCACGGCGCCCTCACCGAAGACGTTCGCCGAGGGCAGCGAGCGCGGGGATGGCTTGCGTACGTCGAGCGTGCGGTATTCCATCGTCAGCACGATGACGGAGGCGGCGGTCACGGTGACCTTGCCGACCTTGCCGGCCCAGACGGACTTCGCCTGGTCGTACCGCCAGACCATCGGCGGGCCACCGGCGACGGTGACGGTCAGCTCGGTGGCCGGCGCGACGTCGCGGACGGCGAGCGCGTCGCCCTCACCGGCGTGGTCGATCGGCGGGGTGGGCGGCTGGCCGCCCTTCGGGGCGGCCTTCAGCAGCGCCGCCGTCGACGTGTAGTCGCCGGAGAAGACCTTGCTGTCGTCGTCGGGTGTGACGCCGTCGAGGTCGGAGTTCTCGAACTGGGTGAGGAAGCCGGTGGGGCCGCCGTCGTAGCCGACGAACGGGCGCAGCACGGACAGCGAGCGGATGTCGACCGGCCGGATCTCGGTGACCGGGCCGATCTTGGCGGCGTCCCTGGAGTGGAACACGGCGGTCAGGTGCAGCGTGTCGGACTCGGCGAACTCGGCGTACACCAGGTCGGCGGCCTCCAGGCCGGCCGGGGTGGTGGCGGGGCTCACCCGCAGCGGCACCGCGACCGCCTGGCGGGCCGCCGCGGCCGGGGTGCTCACCGGCTTACCGGTCAGCGGGCCGGTGGGCAGGCTCGGCGAGGCGCTGGCCGCCGACGGCGAGGCGGTGACGTCGCCCGGGTCCACCACCTGGATCTTGCCCGGCTTGGGCTCGGGCTCGCTGCATCCCGTGCCGACGCCGAGGACGACGGCCGGGGCGAGGGCTGCGCGGAGCATCTGCCGGCGGTTCACCCCAGGTCCTCGCCGGAGTCGAGGGCGTAGCTGCGACCGTCGCCGTCGCCCCGGGAGCGGTACGTGCCGCCGGTGCCGTTCAGCGGGGCCGGCTTACCCGGCCGGCCCTGGCTGCCCTGGGCGGGTGGGGCAGGCGGCGGCGGGGCGGCCTTGCCGGGAGCCGGCTTCGCCGGGGCGGGGCGGGAGGACTGCATGCGCGGCAGGACCATCGTCGACTCGGCGGACGGGCCGGGGCTCGGCCGGGGCTTGGGCCGGTTCGCCGGTGCCGCCGGGGTCGCCGGCGCGCTCGACCCGCCCGAGGGCGCCGGCCGGGCGGCGTCGCCCGCCGGGGCGGGCAGGCGCGGGGCCAGCACGGCGCCGATCACCGGCGCGTTCACCTGCTCGAACTGCTGCAGGGCGGCGGTGATCTCGCCGCTCCGGGTCTTGCCCGCCTCGGCCACCATGATCACCGCGTCGACGTACCGGCCCAGGGCCTGGGCCTCCACCGCGTACGTGGGCTGCGCGGTCTCGATGATCACGTGGTCGAAGCGCGCCGACAGCTCGTGCAGGATCTCCAGCAGACCGGCGACCGGCAGCTCGACCTCCGCGTCCAGGTCGCCCGGCACCAGCACGCGGAGCTGGCCCAGCCCCGGCACCGGCGCCAGCGCCTTGAGCGGGGGGACGTCGCGGCGGAGCACCGAGGCCAGGTTGTGCCGCCCCTCGGCCACGCCGGTGATGGCGGCCACCGTCGAGTCGGGCTTGGTGGTGATCAGCGCGACCTGCTGGCCGGTGCGCGCGTACGCGGCGGCGAGGTTGGCGGCGACGAACCCGGCGGCCGTGCCGGCCGAGGCGTCGCAGAGCAGCAGTTGGCGGCCGCGTCCGCCCTGCGCCGGCTCGGGCACGGCGGACAGCAGCACGTTGCGCAGCCGGCCCAGCTCGCGGGAGACCCGGTGCGTGGGCGGCAGGACGGCCAGCGAAGGCGTCCGCGACGGCAGCTCGACGAGCAGCGGCAGGCCGACCCGGTCGGAGATGTCGCGGCCACGCCGGATCCGGGTGTCCAGCCGGTCCAGCACCAGTGCCAGCACGATGCCGAGCAGCAGACCCGCGCCCATGCCGCTGGCGAGGTTGAGCGTGCGGTTCGGCGAGCTGGGCGAATCGGGCAGCCGGGCGTCAGAGATGATCTCGCCCGGGTCGGAGCCGGCCGAGACCAGCGGGCTGAGCCGGTTGTTCAGGCCGGTGATCTGGTTGGTCAGGACGCTCCGCTCGGCCTCGGCCCGCTCCCGCTCCGGCGAGTTGGACGGCGCCGCCGCGATCCGCCCGGCGACGGCGCTGAGCTCCTTGTTCAACGCGGCGATCTGCTGCTTGAGCGCGTTCGTCTCGTTCTCCAGCGTCTTCTGCGCGGTGGCCTTGCGCAGGTCCAGATACGCCTGCGCGAACGCGTGCGAGCCCGACTGGGCGCCCTCGGGGCTGTTCGTCTCGTACACCACCTGGAGGATCTGGCTGTTCGGCGGCACCTTGACGGTGACCGACTTGACCAGCTGATCCGCGCCGGTGTCGACCTTCATCAGCGTCTTGGCCCGCTCGGCCACCACGAGCGAGCGGACCACCTGGGCCTCGGTGTCGAGGTTGACCTTGGCGTTGGGGTTGCTCTCCGCGCCCGAGCCGAGCGGGCGCACCAGCAGCGAGGTGGTCGAGGTGTAGCGCGCTTCCTGGATCTGGCTCAGCGCCAGCCCACCACCAAGACCGAGGGCCGCGGCGAGCAGCAGGATCCACCAGCGGCGGCGCAGCCAGCCCAGGTAGGCCATCAGGGCAAGACCGTCAGCGTCGCTCTCGGCCAAATGGGGTGAGGGCATCAGAGTCTGTCGCTCCCTTTCGACCGAGCCGGGCAGTCCACGGCGCAGCTGGACCTGACCGTGGCCTTGAGTGTCCCCGATCCGAACGGCGAGGGAAAGTCTGCTCACGTTCCGGTAAGCCTGCCCGGGTGTGGGCAGCCCGCGTAGAAATGGTCGATCGGCGCTGACCATTCGGCGGGTTTCCCGGTGTCGGGCCCGACCTGCCCCCGGACAGCCGGCGTCACCGACGGCTCTCGTGCGGAGCGGTGACGGAATCCTGACACATCTCACTTTCTCCCGGTGGCCCGGCCCGGCGTCCCGGGCGAACCGGGCTGACCTGGACAGTGGCCAATCGGTGCATGTCCCAGTGACGGGAATCGAGGAGTGAGCCGACCGGCGCGTCAGTATCCGTCCAATGGCCCCTTCAGTTGCCCATGGCCGCGCCAGTAGGTTGTCAGGACGCGTCCGAGGGGCATTCACAAAATTCCGGACGCGGTCGTCCGCGTACGGGAGGAAGTCTGTGGTGAGCGGGTCAACCGAGGACTCGGGCCAGGTCCTGCTGGTGGGTTCCAGTGGCGGGCACCTGGCCCAGCTCCTGGCCCTGGAACCGTGGTACCGGGATCGGCGCCGCGCGTGGGTAACGTTCGACACCCCCGACGCCCGCTCGCTGCTCGCCGGTGAGGACGTGGTCTGGGCGCATCACCCCACCACACGCAACGTCAAGAACCTGGTACGCAACGCGTTCCTCGCGTTGAAGGTGATCCGCCGGCGTCAGGTCGACGCGGTGGTCACCACCGGCGCCGGGGTCGCCCTGCCGTTCGTGGTGGCGGCCCGGATGCGCCGGATCCCCACGGTCTACATCGAGGTGTACGACCGGATCGACAGCGCGACCCTCACCGCCCGGCTCTGCCGCCCCTTCCTCTCCGCGATGCTCGTGCAGTGGGACGAGCAGCGCCGGATGTACCCGGAGGCGACTGTCGTGGGGAACCTCCTGTGATCCCCCGGCAGCGGAACCGGCGCTCCGCGACGCCGTACGTGCTCGTCGTTGTCGGCACCGACGTGCACCGCTTCGACCGGCTGGTGGGCTGGCTGGAGCGCTGGCACGCGAACCGGCCGGAGGTCCGGCTGGTCCTCCAGTACGGCCACAGCCGCACCCCGGCCCTGCCCGAGGCCACCCCGTTCCTCGGCCACGAGGAACTCCAGCGGGCGATGGCGGAGTCGACGCTCGTGGTCAGCCACGGTGGCCCGGCCACCATCACCGAGGCCCGGCGCAACGGCCACCTGCCGATCGTGGTGCCCCGCGACCCGACGCACGACGAGCACGTCGACAACCACCAGCAGCTGTTCTCCCGCCGGCTGGGCGCGGCGGGCATGGTGCGGCTGTGCGAGTCCGAGGCCGAGCTGGTCGCCGCGCTGGACGAGGGGCTGGCCGACCCGAGCCGCTTCGTGCTGGCCGCCGACCCGAACCGCCCGGACCCGCGCGCCGAGGCGGTCGCCCGGGTCGGCGCCGTGATCGACGAGCTGGTGGCCCGCCGGGTACGGCAGCGAGCCGTCGGACGTCGCGGATGAGCGCCCCGGATCCGGCGCCGCCGCGGGTCCTCTTCGTCGGCGGTCTCGGCCGCAGCGGCTCCACGCTGCTGGAGCTGCTGCTGGCGCAGAGTGCCGACGTGTGCGCCGTCGGTGAGGTCGTGCACCTGTGGGAACGGGCGCTCGGCGCGGACGAGCGGTGCGGTTGCGGTGAGCGGTTCACCGCCTGCCCGTTCTGGCGGCAGGTCGGCGACCAGGCGTTCGGCGGCTGGGCCGCCGTCGACCGGGACGACGTGCTGGCCCTCAAGGACCGGGTCGACCGGACCCGGCACATCCCCCGGCTCGCGAAGGACGCGCTCCCGCCGGACCAGCTGGCCGACGTGCGCCGATACGCCGACCTGTACACCCGGATCTACCGGGCCGCGCTGTCGGCGACCGGCGCGCGGGTGGTGGTCGACTCCAGCAAGCACGCCTCGCTCGCCTTCGCGCTGCGCTGGGCCGAAGGGCTCGACCTGCGGGTGCTGCACCTGGTCCGGGACAGCCGGGCGGTGGCTTACTCGTGGGGCAAGCAGGTGCGCCGCCCCGAGGTGGTCGACGGCGAGGACTTCATGCCGACCTTCTCGCCGTTCGAGGTGAGCAAGCTGTGGACCGCGCAGAACGCCGCGTTCCACCTGCTCGCCTCCCGGGCGAAGGTGCTGCGGCTGCGGTACGAGGACTTCACCGCCGACCCGGCCGGCACCGTACGCCGGGTACGGGACTTCGCCGGCCTGCCGGACGACCCGGCGGCGCTGCGCATCCTGTCCGGGGCCGACGGGACCGGCGCGGCGCCCGAGCCCGCCGCGCCGTTCCGCGCGCACAGCGTCGCCGGCAACCCGCTGCGGTTCAGCGGCGGACCGCTGACCGTGCGGCGGGACGAGGCGTGGCGGGACCGCCTGCCGCGCCGCAGCCGTGCCGTGGTCAGCCTGGCCACGCTTCCCCTGCGGGTCCGCTACGGCTATCTGGGCCAGCGGGGATCCGACGAGTCCGTGGAGAGAGCATGAGTGGGCCGAGCATCTCGGTCGTCGTACCGACGCGGGACCGTCCGGAGTTGCTGCGTGCGGCGCTCGACGCGATCCTCAGCCAGGCGCACCCGGGCCTGATCGAGGCGATCGTGGTCTACGACCAGTCCGAGCCGGACCGGTCGCTGGAGACCGACCGGGGTGACCGGCGGGTCCGGGTGATCACGAACACCCGTACCGCCGGGCTGGCCGGTGCGCGTAACACCGGCATCGAGGCGGCCGTCGGCGACTGGGTGGCGTTCTGCGACGACGACGACGAGTGGCTGCCCGGCAAGCTGGCCGCCCAGTTCGGCGCGCTCGACGCGCACCCGGACGGCGCGCTGGTGAGCTGCGGCATCCGGGTCAGCTACGACGACCGTACGGTGGACCGTTCGCTGGACCGGGCCCGGATCTCGCTGGAGGCGCTGCTGCGCGACCGGCTCACCGAGCTGCACCCGTCCACGTTCCTGATCCGCCGGGCCGCGTTGCTCGACGCGATCGGCCTGGTCGACGAGCAGATCCCGGGCAGCTACGCGGAGGACTACGAGTTCCTGCTCCGCGCCGCCCGGTACGCCCCGCTGGTGAACGTGGAGAGCCCGTACGTGCTGGTCCGCTGGCACAAGCGGTCCTACTTCGCGCAGCGCTGGGAGACCATCTCGACCGCGTTGCAGTGGCTGCTGCGCCGCTACCCGGAGTTCGCCACGGTGCCGCACGGCGAGGCGCGGGTGGCCGGTCAGATCGCGTTCGCGCAGGCCGCCATGGGCAACCGGCGGGACGCGGTCCGCTGGGCCCGGCGCACGCTGGCCCGCAACCCGAAGGAGCCGCGCGCCTACCTGGCGCTGGCCGTGGCTAGCCGGGCGGTGCAGGCCGACCGGGTGCTGCGCACGCTGCACAAGCGCGGCCGGGGCATCTGAGCCGTACGCGAGACGGGCGGGCGACCTCGGTCGCCCGCCCGTCGTCGTTCCGCTGTGATCAGGCCGTGCAGAAGGACTTCCACGCCTGGATGCTCGGCTGGTCGAGCAGCCGGAAGTCACCCTGACTGACTGTCTGGTTGTAGTACGCCACGAACTCCGGCCGCTGGCCGTTGAGGAAGTTCGTCATCGACCGGATCCAGGCCGCCCGGCCGGTGCCCGCGTCACCGGGCACCAGGTCGCTGCCGGTCTCGGCGACGCCCCACGGCTTGCCCAGCGCCTTCGACTTGCTGATCATCGGGCCGTAGATCTCCTGGGGCGAGGCGTACCGCTTCCACTTCTTGCCCCAGTTGTAGCAGTCCCAGCCGAGCGCCTCGATCACGTCGCCACCCGGGTAGAACGCGTCGAAGCTGCGCCCGGACTTCGAGTCGAGCGTCCAGCACATCAGGATCAGCGTGTTGATCAGCTTGGGATTGCCCGTCCGGTCGGCCAGGCCGGCGATCCGCTTCCACGCCGTCCGGTACGCCGCCGTGGTGAACGCGCCGCGCTCGACGTCGTCCTCCGGCTCGTGGAAGTACGACCAGTAGACGTTGTGCTCACGCGGGATCGAGGCGAACCAGGAGGCCAGGCGGGAGTCGAACTTGCCGGTGTTCACCTCCTGCGGCGACGCCTTGAAGGACACCACGACGGTTCGGTCCACCACGTCGGCGCGGCTGCCGGACCAGGCCGGCGGCAGGCCGGGGAAGAAGATCCGGGCCATCCGCAGCTTGCCGAAGGTCCGGTCGGAACGGGCCAGCGCCTGGCCGAAGGTCTCCCCGTTCTGCACACCGATCGAGGCGCCCGGGAGCGTCAGTCGCGTACCGGTGAAGCCCGGCCCGGCGTTCGCGGAGGCCGACGGACGTGCCGAGGGCTTGCCGCCGAGACCCTGGTCGGCGCCGGGAGAGGCGCCGGGTGTCCCGGGCTTGCCCGGGCCCATCGAGGTCGCCGGCCCGACCGCGCCCGGTGCCTCGCCGGCCTGCGGGTTCGCGGCGTCGGGCCGCAGCGCGGCCACCGCGACCCCGCTGCCGGCCACGGCCAGCGCCAGGGCCGCCGCCAGGGCGACGCGCCAGCGCCGCCGGGAGCCGCCGGACGACGGCGGCGGTGCCGGGACGAGCGGTGGTGCGGGCGGCTGGCCCGGCCCACCGGCGGCCGGTCCGTGCGGAACGTCCACCGGGGGCGGCCCGGTCAGGGTGGCGGTCGCCGCGGTGCCCGCGGCCCAGCCCGCCTCGCCAGCCCGGCCGGGCTCGTCGTGCGGCGCCCAGCCGGCGTGGCCGGCCTGCGCCGGCCAGGCGTCGTCGTGCGCGTCACGCTGCGGCGCCCAGCCGTTCGCCGTGGCGGGCACGGGCTCCCAGCTCGTCGTGTCGTGTACCGGCCCGTCCGGGTGACCGGCGTCGGGCCGGTCCCGCTCGGGCCAGGGCAGGTCACCGTCGGAACGGGCCGGCGGCGGCGTGCTCTCGGCTTCCGGCCAGGGAAGCGAAGGACCGCCTCCCTGGCGCGGAATGTCCTGACCCGGCCACAGGCCGGTCGGCTGCCCGAAGGCATTGTGCGGCTCTCGGTCGACCGGCATGACCCTCCCTGGCTGTCGGCGGCCCGTGTCGAGGGCTCAGATCGTCATGCGTCCCTGCCCGACGATAACCCTCATCCACCCGGCCGTATGTACCGTGACACTCAGCCGAACGCTTCACCCTGCCTGCCGGTGACGGTCGAAGCGGGCATCTCGACCCCGGTCCGGGCGATCGCGTCGAGCAACTGGTCGGCCAGTTCGGGCCGGCAGACCAGCAGATCGGGCAGGCGCGGATCGGCGCGGTTGTAGCGCAGCGGCGAGCCGTCGATCCGGGACGCGTGCATGCCCGCACCGAGCGCCACGGCGACCGGGGCGGCACTGTCCCACTCGTACTGACCGCCCGCGTGGACGTACGCGTCGACCTCGCCGGTCACCACCGCGCAGACCTTCACACCGGCCGAGCCCATAGGGACGGCGGTGGCGCCGAGCATCTCGACCAGCTCGCCGACGAACGCCGGCGGGCGGCTGCGGCTCACCGCGATCCGGATCGGGCCGTCGGACGGCTTCGGCTGCGGGCAGTCGGTGCCGAGCACGAGCTGCGTTCCGTCCCCTGTGGTCCGGGCCGGCATGCCGACCGCACCGGCGATCAGCGCGCCGTCGGGCGCGGCGGAGCGCTGCCAGAGCGCCACGTGCACCGCCCAGTCGTCGCGTCCGGCCTCGGAGAACTCGCGCGTGCCGTCCAGCGGGTCGATGATCCAGACCCGGTCCGCCTCGTGCCGGGGCGCGCGCTCGCCGTCGGCCCACGCGCGGCGCGCGTCGGCCTCCTCCTCGGAGAGCACCGCGTCGTCCGGCCGAAGCCTGGCCAGCGCCGCCGTCATCACCTCGTGCGACGCGCGGTCGCCGGCGTCCTTGAGCGCCTTCGGGTCGGCGAAGCCCTGCCGGTCCCGCAGCGCGGTGAGCGCCGTACCGGCCTCGGCCGCCAGCCACTGCGCGAACCGCTGGTCGTCGAGCCGTCCCGCCTCGTCCTCGGTCACGAGCCCCATCCCTTGTTCTCCCGGGTCTGCCGTGACCCGTCATCCTTCGGCGTCCGGTCGGACCGGCGCCAGCGTCCGTCGGATCGTAGACAGGTGCGAGCTGTTCTCGGATCCTCCGGACGCACCGGTGACCCGGCCGGCCGCCCGCATGTTGAACTTCGCGTGTATCGCGGTCGGACCCGCCGAGCCAGGCCCTAGGCTCTGCGCATGACCGCCGAGCAGCTGATCTCGTTCGCCCGTGGCGCGCCTTCGCTGGACATCGTCGATGTCGAAGGGCTCAAGGCCGCCGCCGTCCGCGCCTTCGACGCCGACCCCGCCGGGGTCACCGCGTACGGCACCTCCGTCGGCTACCCGCCGTTGCGGAAGTGGATCGCCGAGAAGCACGGTGTCGAGGCCGACCAGGTGCTGATCACGAACGGCTCGTTGCAGGCCGACGCGTTCCTCTTCGACCACCTGGTGCGCCGGGGTGACGCGGTGGTGGTCGAGCGCCCGACGTACGACCGCACGCTGCTCAACCTCAAGCAGATGGGCGGCGAGGTGCACGGCGTGACGATCCAGCCGGACGGCCTGGACACCGCCGAGCTGCGCAAGCTGCTGGAGTCCGGGGTACGCCCGCGGCTGGCGCACGTGATCCCCAACTACCAGAACCCGGCCGGCGTGACCCTCTCCCTGGAGAAGCGTCGTGAGCTGCTGGATCTCGCCGCCGAGTACGACTTCACGATCTTCGAGGACGACCCGTACGCGGACATCCGCTTCCGGGGCGAGCCGCTGCCCTCGATGCTGTCGATGGACACCCGCGGCGTGGTGGTGCACGCCTCCAGCTTCACCAAGACGGTCTGCCCGGGCGTGCGGGTCGGCTACCTGGTGGGCCCGGCCGAGCTGATCGCGGCGATCGCCAAGCGGGCCACCAACCTCTACATCTCGCCCGGCATGGTGGCCCAGGCGATCGTGCACCAGTTCTGCGTCTCCGGCGCCATCGAGGAGTCGATCCGGACGGTCCGCTCGGCGCTCGGCGAGCGGTCGGCGGTGCTGGCCGAGTCGCTGCGCCGGCACATCCCGGAGGCCCGGTTCGTGGAGCCGGACGGCGGCTACTTCCTCTGGGTCGAGCTGCCGGAGGACGTCGACGTCGACCGGCTCGCGCCGGCCGCCGCCGAGCGCGGGGTGGCGGTGGTGAAGGGCAGCGACTTCATGATCGACGGCGGCCGGCACGCGCTGCGGCTGGCGTACTCGGCGGTGACCGCCGACCGGATCGACGAGGGTGTGCGGCGTCTCGCCGAGGCGATGGCCGCCGTGCGCGGCTGATTTCTGTCGGGTTTCTGACAAAAGGGCCCCGCTGGCCGGTTCGGCTCTCCCGCCGGACCGGCCGGCACCCCCACAATGCTGCGAGTGCCGCTCACCTTTTGCCGGTGACCGGTCCGTGCGCCGGCACGACCCGGCCGGGCCCGGCGGCACGCCCAGCATCACTCCCGCCCCCAAGGGGTGCCGGGTGGGCCGTGTCGCCCCTCACCCCCCTGACGCGGCCCGGCCCGCCCGGCGCCGCCGCGTGAGGCCGGTCGCAACCGGCCCTTCCCGCGCCCGCGCTGCGCTTCCCGCCGGTCGGCGTAACCTGCAAGCCGCAGCTTCAGGGAAAGGGGGCGAGAGATGACGGACCGGGTGGCACGCGACCGAACCGCCGGCGCCGAGAGCAGCCGGCCACTACGCCCCCGCGCCTGGTCGGCCCCGGTGCGCGCGATGTCCCGCATCCTCAACGCGGACGGCTCCCCGCGTACGACCGAGCCGGCCGGCCCGGAGCGCAGCGGGATCGTCGACTGCGGGCTGTACGTCGACGGCGAGCGCCGCCCCGGCCGCCCTCAGTACGCCGACGCCCTGGCCGCCGCCCGGCAGGAGCGGGACGGCTTCGTCTGGCTCGGCCTGCACGAACCGGACCTCGTCGAGATGACCGAGATCGCCGCCACCTTCGGCCTGCACGAACTCGCGGTGGAGGACGCGGTCAAGGCCCAGCAGCGCCCGAAGCTGGAACACTTCGGTGAGATCGCCTTCCTGGCGCTGCGTACCGCCCGCTACTGCGAGCACGCGGAGCTGACCGAGAACTCCGAGGTGGTGGAGACCGGTCAGGTGATGCTCTTCATCGGGCCGCACTTCGTGATCAGCGTGCGGCACGGTGACGCCTGCCGGCTGGCTCCGGTCCGCGCCGACCTGGAGGCGAAGCGGGATCTGCTGGGGCACGGCCCGTGGGCGGTCGCGTACGCGATCACCGACCGGGTGGTGGACCTCTACCTGGAGGTGGCCGACCGGCTGGAGGACGACCTCGACGTGCTGGAGGCCGACGTCTTCGACCGGCAGAGCAGCGGCCGGATCCAGCGGATCTACCAGATGAAGCGGGAACTGGTCGAGTTCAAGCGGGCGGTGGTGCCGTTGCAGCGCCCGCTGATGACGCTGACCTCGCAGGTCAACCGCGCGGTGCCGCAGGAGGTGCGGCGCTACTTCCGGGACGTGCAGGACCACCTCAGCCGCACCGTCGAGCAGGTGAACTCCTACGACGACCTGCTCAACTCGATCCTCCAGGCCCGGCTTGCCCAGGTCACAGTCGACCAGAACAACGACATGCGCAAGATCGCCGCCTGGGCCGCGATCGGTGCGGTGTGGACGGCGATCGCCGGCATCTACGGCATGAACTTCGACAACATGCCCGAGCTGAAGTGGACGTACGGCTATCCGGGCGTCTGGGCGCTGATGCTCGCGGCGTCCTTCACGCTCTACCGCCTGTTCCGCCGCAACGGCTGGCTGTAGCCATCGTCACTCCGCGCCGGCCCGGCCGCCGTATACGCGGAAGCGCCGGCCACGCGGGGTGTCCCGCGTGCCGGCGCTGATCCGACGGTACGAGGTCAGCGGCGACCGCCGGCCTTCGCGGCGTTCTTGCCGGCCTGCACGGCCTTGGTGATGTCGTCGGCCGGACGGCCGGTGACGTCCCGGGCACCCTCGGCGACGGAGGGGACCTGGTCGTTGGGGTGGATCACCGGCTGGCTGCCGGAGGTGGCGGTCGACGCGCTGCTGCCCTTGGCCACCGCCGAGGAACCGGCACCGGTCGGGCCGGCCTGCGTCACCTTCGCGCTCGCGTCCGGGGTCTCCACCACGATCGTGTCCACGTCCTCCCGCATCGGCTCCAGCTTGTCCCGCCCGCTCGCGCCGAGCGTGCCGGTCGTGTCGAGCGTGCCGGTCGGGTCGTACTCGGCCCACTCCTGCTGCTCGCGGCGGCGGCGCATGGCCATCGCGCCGGCCAGACCGGCGACGGTGCCGGCCACCAGCAGGCCCGCGGTCATGCCCCGCGACCTGCGCTGCTTCTTCTTTCCGGCCTTCATGTTCTTCGCCTTCTTCGTCACCGAGGCCTGCTTCGCGGCCATCACCTTGCGGCCGCTCGACGCCTTGCCGGCGGCCTCGACCCGGGCGTTGCGCACGGCCAGCATCACCGGGGCGAGCGCCGCGGCGGTCGACGCGAAGCCGCTGGACGCCCGGTCCCGGACCATGACCGCGGTCGGCGCGACGGCGACCCGGGCTGCCTGGACCCGCGGGCCGACAGTGGCGCCGGCACCCTTCGCCGCGTGCGTCGCGGCCTGCCGCAGGTGACCGATGCCCTGGTTCAACTCGACCTTGGCGAGCTGGCCCTGGGTCTTTCGCCGCCCGATTCCAAACACGGTCCCACCTCCTGGGAGTTGTTCCTTCGTCATCCTCCACCTTCGAATGCCTCCGCATGGCCAGATCGGGCACATGGGAGGATCCGCAAGGAACTGAACTACGAGTGAGGAGTACCCGTGGCCGAGGCTGTCTACGCCACCTTGCACACCAACGCCGGCCCGATCCGGCTGGAGCTCTTCCCGAACCACGCGCCGAAGACCGTCCGCAACTTCGTGGAGCTGGCCGAGGGCACCCGGGAGTACACCGATCCGCGCACCGGCCAGCCGGGCAGCGGTCCGTACTACGACGGCACCGTCTCGCACCGTGTGATCAGCGGTTTCATGATTCAGATGGGCGACCCGACCGGCACCGGTCGCGGTGGTCCGGGCTACAAGTTCGCCGACGAGTTCCACCCCGAGCTGCGCTTCGACCGGCCGTACCTGCTGGCCATGGCGAACGCCGGGCCGGGCACCAACGGCTCGCAGTTCTTCATCACGGTGTCGCCCACGCCACACCTGAACAACCGGCACACCATCTTCGGCCAGGTGGCCGACGAGCAGTCCGCGAAGGTGGTCGACTCGATCGCCAACACCCCGACCGGCCCGAGCGACCGGCCGGTCCAGGACGTGGTGATCGAGCGGGTCGAGATCGAGCGCAAGCAGTCCTGAGCGGCACACCTGTACCTTTGCTCGCATGACTGAGCGCTCCGGCCAGCCAGGCGACGCCACCGGGGGCCCGGTGCCGACCACTCCGGTCTGCTACCGGCACCCCGGTCGGGAGACGTACATCCGGTGCAGCCGGTGCGACCGGCCCATCTGCACCGAGTGCATGCGGGACGCCTCCGTCGGCCACCAGTGCCCGGAGTGCGTCGCCGAGGGACGCCGCAGCGTGCGGCCGGCGCGTACCGCCTTCGGTGGCGGTGCCGCCGGCCGCCAGGGCAACGTCACGAAGGCGCTGATCGCGCTGAACGTGCTGACGATGCTGCTGTCCATCCTCTCGGCCCGCAGCGGGACCGCGGTGGCCGGCGGCGGTCTGGGCGGCCTGATGGGCAGCGGGACCCCGCTCACCGAGTGGGGGGCGGTGCTCGGCCTGGCGCGCTTCCCCGACGGGCACGTCGGCGGGGTGGCCGACGGTGAGTGGTACCGGCTGGTCACCGCCATGTTCCTGCACTACGGCGTGCTGCACCTGCTGCTGAACATGTGGGCGCTCTGGGTGCTCGGCCGGACGCTTGAGGCGGTGCTCGGGCCGCTGCGCTTCCTGGCGCTCTATCTGCTCGCCGGGCTGGGCGGCAACGTCGCGGCCTACGTCTTCGCCGAGCCGAACCGGTTCACGGCCGGTGCCTCGACGGCCGTGTTCGGCCTGTTCGCCGCCATCTTCGTGATCATGCGGCGGCTCGGCCGGGACACCTCGGCGATCGTGCCGATCCTGGTGATCAACCTGATCTTCACGTTCACCGTGCCGAGCATCTCGGTAGCCGGGCACCTCGGCGGGCTGGTGGCCGGCGCGCTGGTGGCGCTGGTCCTCGCGTACGCGCCACGGTCGCGGCGGACCGTCTTCCAGGTGGCAGGCTGCGCGATCGTGCTGGTCGCGCTGATCGGCCTGACCCTCGTCCGCACCGCCGCGCTGCTCGGCTGAGCGTCAGCCCGCCGTCGGGCGGGCCTCGGTCAGCGCCGCCGCCACCTCGTCCAGCGGCGCGTCCAGGTCGCGGCGGCCGAACAGGTGCAGCGACTCCCCGGCGTCGATCTCCAGCGTCTCGGCGGTGATCCCACGCCGGCTGCGCCGGTCCAGCCGGATCGTCTCCACCGCGTCCCACGGCAGCCGGCGTCGCCCCGCGAACCCCCGCAGCACGGTGAGCCCGTCCGGGTCGACGGCGAGGCGGACCGGAGCGACCACGTCGCGCAGCGCCCAGCCGAGCAGACCGGCGGCGGCCAGCCCGGCCAGCCCCGGACGGACCGGGTCACCGCCGGCGAAGACCAGCCCCAGAGCGACGAGCCCGAGCGCGCCGAGCGCCTTGAGCACCGGCACCTCGCGCGGCACCCGCCACTGCCGGGCCGGCGGTGACTGTGGATCCATCCGCCCAGCATGCCAGCCGTCCCGGCCGCACGCCGGGGGAGGACGGCGGTCGGGTCAGCACGTACTATCGGGGCAAGCGAGGTTACCGGGGAGTAGACATGAGTGACGCGGTCATCGTCGGCGCGGTACGGACCCCGGTCGGGCGGCGCAAGGGCAGCCTCGCCGGAGTGCACCCGGTCGACCTCTCGGCGCACGTGCTGCGGGCCCTCGCCGAGCGCACCGGCATCGATCCCGGCCAGGTCGACGACGTGGTGTGGGGCTGCGTGTCGCAGGTCGGCGAGCAGTCCTGGAACGTGGCCCGCAACGCCGTGCTCGCGGCCGGCTGGCCGGAGTCGGTCCCCGGCACCACGCTCGACCGCCAGTGCGGGTCGAGCCAGCAGGCGCTGCACTTCGCCGCCGCGACGGTCCTCTCCGGCCAGGCCGACCTGGTCGTCGCGGGTGGCGTCGAGTCGATGACCCGGGTGCCGATGGGTTCCAGCGTCGCCGGTGGCATGCCGTTCAGCCCGGCGATCCTGGAGCGCTACCGCGGTGTCGAGGGCGTCGCCGAGGACTCGCCACTGCCGTTCAACCAGGGCGTCGGGGCCGAGCTGATCGCCCAGCGGTGGCGTCTGTCCCGTACCCAACTCGACGAGTTCGCGCTGGCCAGCCACGAGAAGGCGGCAGCCGCGCAGGACGCGGGCGCGTTCGAGGCCGAGCTGGCGCCGGTGGCGCTCGCCGACGGCGGCAAGTTCTCCGCCGACGAGGGCATCCGCCGCGACACCTCGCTGGCGAAGCTGGGCGAGCTGCCCACCCCGTTCCGCGCCGACGGCGTGGTCACCGCCGGGTCCGCGTCGCAGATCTCCGACGGCGCCGCCGCGCTCGCGGTCACCACGGCCGAGTGGGCCAGCCGGCACGGCCTGCGCCCGCTGGCCCGGGTGCACACCGCCGTGGTCGCCGCCGACGACCCGGTCACCATGCTCACCGCGCCGATCCCGGCCACCGCGAAGGCGCTGCGCCGCGCGGGGCTGGGCATCGAGGAGATCGGGGTGTACGAGGTGAACGAGGCGTTCGCCCCGGTGCCGCTGGCCTGGCTGGCCGAGACCGAGGCGGACCCGGAGCGGCTCAACCCCCGGGGCGGTGCGATCGCGCTCGGTCACCCGCTCGGCGGGTCCGGTGCCCGGATCATGACCACGATGCTCCAGCACATGCGGGACAACGGCATCCGCTACGGCCTCCAGACCATGTGCGAGGGCGGTGGCATGGCCAACGCCACGATCGTCGAGCTGCTCTGATCCGACCGGCGGCGGAGTCGCACCGCTGGTGCGACTTGCAGGTGTGGAAGTTCCAGAAATCGGCCGTGACCCATATCACCCCAGGTCATCGGCTCGTTGCACCTCACATGGACGTGTTCTCGCGAACGTTCCTTCCGGCCGCCGCCGACACCGGCCTGGCGACCCAGACCGTCACCCGGCACATGCCGGTGTTCCGCCGGTGCGTCGGTTCCGGCGACGCGACCATCCTGGTCACCCGATGCAGCCGCCCGGACGACCCGGTCGGCGGCGACTACCTGATGCTGCTCACCCACCGCCGCCTGGTGGTCACCCGGCAGACCCGGGTGCTGCACCGGCTGCGCCTGCACCTCAACACCGAACTGCGCGAGCTGAGCAACGTGACGTGGAGCCCGGATGCCCGCGCGCACCGCGTGGAGCTGGCGGCCACCGCGATCGACGGGGTACGCGAGCGCTTCGTCCTGCGTACCCACCACCCGAAGCAGGTGTGGCAGCTCGACGCCCTGCTCAACCACGCCTTCCGGACCCGCCTGCGTACCCCGGCCGAGCGGGTGGTGGCGACCATCGGCGACCAGCCGGCGGGCACCCGGCCCTCGGTGTTGCGTCCGGCACCGGCCCGCTGACGTCCTTACCGGATCCGAACATTCGGTGACCGGCCGGGCGGCCACCGGTCGGTCATCATGGGCCGGTGACCATCGCCGCCCCGCCCGGGCTCGTCCTCGTGGTGGAGGACGAGCCGGCCATCGCCGACCTGGTCCGGCTCTACCTGACCCGGGACGGGTTCGGCGTACACCTGGAACGTGACGGCGAGGCCGGGCTGGCCGCCGCGCGGCGCCTGCGCCCGGTGGCCTGCGTGCTCGACATCGCGCTGCCCGGCCTGGCCGGCACCGAGATCTGCCGCAGGCTGCGCGCGGACGGCGACTGGACACCTGTCATCTTCCTCACCGCCCGCGACGACGAGGTGGACCGTGTCGTCGGCCTGGAACTGGGCGCCGACGACTACGTCACAAAGCCGTTCAGCCCCCGTGAACTGCTCGCCCGGCTCCGGGCGGTGCTGCGCCGCACCGCCGGCACGCCCGCCGGTCAGCCCCGCACGCTCGGTGCCGTCACGCTCGATCCGGGCCGCCGGACGGTGACCGCCGCCGGTACGCCGGTGCAGCTCACCTCCACCGAGTTCGACCTGCTGGCCCACCTGATGGCCCGCCCCGGCCGGGTGTTCACCCGGGAGGAACTGCTGGCCGGCGTGTGGGGGTACGCGGCACACGGCGGCACCCGGACCGTCGACGTGCACGTGGCGCAGGTACGGGCCAAACTCGGCGCGGCGAGCGTGATCCGCACCCATCGGGGCGTCGGGTACGCCGCCGATGCCTGAACAACCGAACGAGCCGACGCGGCGCCGCCCCGGGCGGACGCTCACCGCCCGCGCCGTGCTCGCCACCTGCGCGGTGGCGCTGGTGTCGGTGCTTGTCACCGCGCTCGTCGCGGTGCCCCTGGCGGTACGCGGCGCGGAGCGCCGGGACCAGGAGGTGCTCGCCGCCCAGGCGCGGCTCGCCGCCGACGTGCTCCGGGTGCGGCCGGCCGGCCGGCGCGACGGCGCGGGGGACCGGCTCGTGCGGCAACTGCGCCAGCAGCGGATCGAGGTGTACGTGATCCGCGACGGCCGGGCCGACCGGCCGGGCCTGCCCAGAGCGCTCGTGACCCGGGTGGCGGGCGGCGAGAACGTCTCCGGCCGGCGGCTGGTCGACGGGGAACGCCGGCTGGTCGAGGCGCGGGCGCTGCCCGGCCGGGACGGGGTGGTGCTGACCCGGGCCCGGAGCACCGGACCGTGGCGGCAGGTGCTGCGCGGGCTCTGGCTGCCGCTGCTCGCCGGGCTCGCCGCCGGGGCGGCCGCCGGGGCGCTGCTGGCCCGCCGGCTGGCCCGGCCGATCCGTACCGCCGCCACGGCCGCCGCCCGGCTGCGTGCCGGGGACCGGGCGGTCCGGGTACCGGTCGAGCCGCCCGACGAGGTGGCGGACCTGGCGTACGCGCTGAACGGTCTGGCCGCCGCGCTCGCCACGAGCGAGGGACGGCAGCGCGAGTTCCTGCTCTCCGTCTCGCACGAGTTGCGTACGCCGCTCACCGCCATCCGCGGCTACGCCGAGGCGCTGGCCGACGGGGTGATCGAGGCCGACGCGGTGCCGGCGACCGGCCGTACCGTGCTCGCCGAGGCCGAGCACCTGGACCGGCTGGTCCGCGACCTGCTGGCGCTGGCCCGGCTGGAAGCGGTCGACTTCCCGCTGGAACCGGTCCCTGTCGACCTGAGCCGGGTCGCCGCCGACGCGGAGCGCACCTGGTCCGGCCGGTGCGCCGCGCTCGGGGTGCCGTTCCGGCTGGAGACACCGGGTGAGCCGGTGCCGGCGTACACCGATCCGGGCCGGATCCGGCAGGTGGTGGACGGGCTGCTGGAGAACGCGCTGCGGGTCGTACCCCCGGGGGCGCCGGTGGTGCTCGCGGTGCGGGCGGCGGGCCCGGCGGGCGGCGGGGTGCTGGAGGTCCGGGACGGCGGACCCGGCTTCACCGACGACGACCTGATGGTGGCGTTCGAGCGCGGTGCGTTGCACGAGCGGTACCGGGGGGTGCGCAAGGTGGGCAGCGGGCTCGGCCTGGCGCTCGCCGCCGGGCTGGTCCGGCGGCTCGGCGGGGACATCGCCGCCGGGCACGCCCCGGAGGGCGGGGCCGCGTTCACGGTCCGGGTACCCGCGGATCCTTACCGGGCTCGAACATCGGCTTGACCGTCCTCTCGCGTCGGTGCGGGACGCTCGGTCCACCACCGTGAGGAGAGGACCACAGATGACACGTCAGCGAATCGTCACCGGCGCCGCCGCACTGCTCGCCGCCACGGCGCTCGGGCTCGCCGGGTGCGGCGCGGCCCGGTCCGGACCGGCGTCCGGCGACGCGGTCGAGGTGAGCGCCGCGCTGGGTGCGGACGGGCAGGCGCTCGCCGCGCTCGGCGTCGACGCCGGCGAACTGGACGTGGATCCGGTCGCCGCGCCGGCGCCGTCGGGCACGCCCCAGGCCGGGCCGGACGGCAAGGGCGAGCGGGCGAAGGAGGGGTACAAGCGCCACCGGGCCCGGGTGCTGCTGCGGCGCGGCACGCTGCACGGCGAGGCGGTGGTGCGGACCAGGGACGGCGGTACGAAGACGGTGGCGGTCCAGCGCGGCGAGGTGACAGCGATCGACGGCAGGTCGATGACCGTCAAGTCCACCGACGGGTTCACGGTGACGTGGACGTTCGGCGAGAAGCTGCGGGTGGTCGAGCGGCGGACCACGATCCGATCGACCGACATCAAGATCGGTACGACGGTCGGGGTGGCCGGCGCGAAGGACGGCGACAGGAGCGTGGCCCGGCTCGTGGTGGTGCCACTTCGCCAGGAATAGAGTGCCTGGCCTGTCGTGACCTGAGCAATGTGCCAGGCTACGCTATGCCCCGACCTGCCATCGCCTCCGTGGAGATTCCGTGAAGCTCTCGATCCTCATGCCGGTCTACAACGAGGAAGAACGTATCGCGGATGCCCTCAAGCAGGCATTGGCCGTCGACTACCCCTGCGAGATCGAGCTTGTCGTCGTGGACGACGGCAGCCGGGACGGCACCGGCGAGATCCTCGGCCGGGTCGACGACGCCCGCCTGCGGGTGATCACCCACCAGCGCAACGCCGGTAAGGGCGCGGCCATCAAGACGGCTGTCGACAGCGCCGAGGGTAAGTACATGGTCATCCTCGACGCCGACCTGGAGTACGACCCGCAGGACATTCCGCGCCTGCTGGAGCCGGTGCTCGACGGCCGGGCGACAGTCGTCTACGGCAATCGGACCTTCGGCAGCCACAGCTCGTACAGCTTCTGGTACGTGATGGGCAACAAGGGCGTCACGCTCGCCGCGAACGTCCTCTACAACTCCTACATCGGCGACCTGGAGACCTGCTTCAAGCTGATGCCGCTGGAGCTGTACCGCTCGCTCCAGGTCCGCTCCCGTGGCTTCGGCATGGAGGCGGAGGTCACCGGCAAGCTGCTGCGCCGCCGGATCCGCCCCTACGAGGTGCCGATCAGCTACCGCGCGCGGGGCCGCGAGGAGGGCAAGAAGATCACCTGGAAGGACGGCGTCGAGGCGCTCTGGATCCTGGCCCGCGAGCGCGCCCGCCGCCGCCCGGCCGGTCCCGCCGCCGCGCACTGAGCCTGAACGACGGAACCCCGCGAGCCCGGCACGAGCCGAGGTCGCGGGGTTCCGCCGTGTCCGGGACGCTCAGGTGAGGAAGGCGTCGACCGAGCGGCGCAGCCCTGCGGCGTCCAGGCCGTGCCAGCGTTCGTGGTCCTCGGCGCTGCCGTAGCGGCGCAGGTCCCCGCGGCCCACCCCGAGCGCGAGCAGCCGGTGCGGCCGGTCGGCCAGCGCCTCGGACACCACCCGCGTCGAGGTGCCGGCCAGGTACGGCTCGACCAGGATCACCTCGGTGCCGGCGAGTGCCCGCAGCCCGGCGGTGTCGAACGGGCGCGGCCGGTGCGTGTAGGCCACTGTGACCGGCCGGTCGGTGACGGCGGCCACCGCCGCGTCCAGCACCGGACCGACCGCCACCAGCAGCGGCGCGCCCGGCCCGGCGTCCCGCACCACACGCAGGTCACCCGCCTGCGGGTACGCCCGCGCGTTGGTCCGGACGGACAGCCGCAGGTACGCCGAGTCCTGCCCGCACACCACGTCACGCAGCAGCGGCCGGACCTCGTCCGGGTGCCCCGGCACGTGCACCGTCCAGCCGTCGAGCGTGTCGAGCAGCGCCACGTCCGCCGGCCCGAGGTGGGTGCGTCCCGCCGCCGCCCGGTCGTACGAGCCGCCGATGCCGACGAGCACCGCGCCGACGTCCTGGTGGTCGAGATCCAGCTTGATCTGCTCGTACGCCCGCTCGACCAGGAACGGGGCGTAGCTGTGCACGATCGGCCGCTGCCCGGTCAGCGCCAGCCCACCGGCCACCCCGATCATCAGCTGTTCCCGGATGCCGACGTTTACCACCCGGTCCGGGTACCGGGCGGCGGCCGGCTCGAACGCGGCGGCGGAGATGTCGGCGAGCACGACTGTCGTACGCGGATCGGCGAGAACCTCCTCGGTGCTTGTCACGAACGCGTCCCGCATGGTGCTGGTCATTGTCACTCCCCGTCCGTGACGACCGCGACGACGACGTGCGGCCGGTGCTCGTCGTGCCCGGTGAGGGCGGTGTGCAGGGCGTCGTGGTCGCGCCCGTCGACGGTGGCGGCGCTCCACCCGTTCACCGTGAACCGGCTCGCCGCGCCGCCCGGCCAGCCGTACGTGGCCGAGCGGTTGTCCAGCACGATCGCGGTCAGGTTGCCCAGCCCGGTCGCGCCCGCGTACGCGATCGCCTCGTGGTTGGAGCCCTCGTCGAGTTCGGCGTCGCCGAGCAGCACGTACACCCGGGGTTCGGTGCGGCCCTGGGCCCGCAGCCCGAGCGCGGTGCCCACGCCCAGCCCGAGGCCGTGGCCCAGCGAACCGGAACCGATCTCGACGCCCGGCACGAGCGTGCGGTCGGGGTGGTCGCCGAGGCGGCTCGCCGGGCCGCCCTGGTCGTCCAGCCACTCGGGCGGTACGAAGCCACGGGCGGCGAGCAGCGCGTAGTACCCGGCGACCGCGTGGCCCTTGGAGAGCAGGAAGCGGTCCCGGTCCGGGTCGGCCACTGTGGCCGGGGTGATCCGGAGCACCCGGTCGTAGAGCACCTGGAGCACGTCGAGCGTGGAGTACACGTTGGCGCCGAACTCGCGTCCGGCGCGTACCCGGTCCAGGAGCGCGCCCAGGTCGCTGGCGGTGGTGGTCGTCATACCGATAGCCTCCGACTTGAAGCGAACTTCAACTCAAGGCCGTGTGATGCACGAAGCAACACTGACCATCGGGCAGCTCGCCGACCGCAGTGGCGTCGCCCCCTCGGCGCTGCGGTACTACGAGCGGCTCGGCCTGATCCACGCCGCCCGCACCGGCGGCAACCAGCGCCGCTACGCCCGCACCGAGCTGCGCCGGGTCGCCTTCATCCGGATCTCCCAGCAGGTGGGTGTGTCGCTGGAGGAGATCCGGGCGGCGCTGGACTCGCTGCCGTCGGGGCGCACCCCCACACCGGACGACTGGGCCGCGCTGTCCCGCGCCTGGCGGGACCGGCTGGACGAGCGGATCCGGCTGCTCGGCAAGCTCCGCGACGACCTGGACGGCTGCATCGGCTGCGGCTGCCTGTCGTTGCAGCGCTGCACGCTCTACAACCCGGAGGACTCGCTCGCCGCCGAGGGCCCCGGCCCGCGCCTCATGCTCCCGCGCCCCGGCCAGGGCTGACCCTCACCGGACCAGCAGCACCTTGCCCAGGTGGTCGTTCGTCTCCACCAGGCGGTGCGCGGCGGCGGCGTCGGCCATGTCAACCCGGGCGTGCACCACCGGCCGGACCTGGCCCGCCTCCACCAGGGGCCACACCTGCTCGCGTACGCCCCGGACGATCGCCGCCTTCTCCTCGACCGGGCGGGACCGCAACGCCGTCGCGTGCACCGCCGCGCGCTTCGCCAACAGCATCCCCAGGTCGAGTTCGCCCTTGCGCCCGCCCTGCATGCCGATCACCACGAGCCGCCCGCCGGTCGCCAGCGCCGCCACGTTCCGGGGCAGGTAGGACGCGCCCATGATGTCGAGGATCACGTCCGCGCCCCGGCCGCCGGTGACCCGGCGTACCTCGTCGACGAAGTCCTGCTCGCGGTAGTCGATCGTGTGCGCGGCGCCCAGCTCGCGCAGCCGCTCGTGCTTCGCCGAACGGGCGGTCGTCACCACCGTCGCGCCGAGCGCCACGCCGAGCTGGATCGCGAACGTGCCGATCCCGCTGCCGCCGCCGTGCACCAGCAGCGTGTCCCCCTCGGCCAGCCGGGCCAGGTCCACCACGTTCGACCAGACCGTGCTGGCCACCTCCGGCAGCGCCGCCGCGTCGACCAGGTCCACCCCGGCCGGCACCGGCAGCAACTGCCCGGCGGGCACCGCCACCTGTTCGGCGTACCCGCCGCCGGCGAGCAGCGCGCAGACCTCCTGGCCCACCGACCAGCCGGTCACGCCGGGACCGAGCGCGCGCACCGTCCCCGAACACTCCAGACCGGGGTACGCGGACGCGCCCGCCGGAGGCGGGTAGTGCCCCTGCCGCTGCAACAGGTCGGCCCGGTTCACCGCGCTCGCGCGCACCTCGACGATCACCTCACCGGGGCCGGGCTCCGGATCCGGCACCTGGGTCCAGACGAGCGCCTCGGGTCCGCCGGGTTCCGTGATCGTGATCGCGCGCATGCCTCAGTCTTACCCGATCTGCCCGTCGGTCCACGCGCGGGCGAGGATCTCCGTCACCGTCTCCTCCGGGGTCTGCTCGGAGGTGTCCAGCCACAGCCCGAGCCGGGGCGTGTCGGCCCGGAACCCGGCGTCCAGGTCCGCCACCGGCCAGTCGCCGTACCCGTTCTTCGGCCGGTCCCGCTCGCGGGCGGCGACCACCTCGGGCCGGGGCGCGAGCATCACCACGGCGAGCGGGCGGTGCCGGATGCGGCCGATCATGGCTGGCAGCTCCGCGCCGAGCACCACGTCCTGGAGTACGACTGTGAAGCCCGCCGCCGCGTACCGGTCGGCGGCCGAGGCGGCCAGGTCGTAACGGAGCCGGAGCTGCCGCAGCGCCTCGTCGGTGGGCTCGGCTGTCATGTCGGCCCGCCCGCTGACGATCATGCTGCGGAACACGTCGCCGCGCAGGTGCACCGCGCGGGGCAGCCGCCGGGCCAGCGACTCGGCCACTGTGGACTTGCCGGCCGCCATGATTCCGCTGATCAGCACTACTGCCGGGCTCTGCCACACGCACCCATTCTCGCAGGGGAGGTGGGACGGCGGCTTGCCCGGTACGGGGTTCGTGGCAGACTGGTTCCGGTCGCGCACCCCTCGGGGGCGTGCCGGGAGGGTTCGCCTAGTGGCCGATGGCGCTGGTCTTGAAAACCGGTAAGGCAGCGATGTCTTCGTGGGTTCGAATCCCACACCCTCCGCCCACCTGGACAGCCAAACTCCCCCTGACCAGCGCGAATGCTGGCCGGGGGGCGCTTCCGTGAATGGCGAGTCAGTCTCACTTCGTCCCGTTAGTTCACCGAAACTGCCCACCAGTCGCGGGCGGGCAGCCGCACCCACCGGTCCGGCTCGGTGAATGGGCGGGCGTCGGCAGGGCGCACCGCGGCGTAGGCGCAGCAGTACTCGATGGCGTGGCCCCGGTACAGGAAATCGCGCAGAACTTCGGCCGTGGAGGCGTTCGCCTCAGACCAGCCGCCGCCCGGGTTCAGGCCCCAGCCGGTGATGACACCATCGTGCACGGCCGCGCCCTGGTTGCCGCTCTTGGGGTTGACGTACATGCCGTAACACACCGTGTCAGCCGACAGCAGCAGCGCGACCAACGGCATTGATGCGCCGTACGCCCAGGGCTGGCTGACGACGAAGCCGCCCGGCACGTCTGTGACCCCGAGTATCCGGATCGACTCGTCCTCGTCAGCGTCCCACATGTCCTCGACGACGATCTGATCCTCGATCACCGTGGCGTCCAGACGCCGCACCGCCTCGGTAGCGTCGATCCCGGCCACGCAGCACAGGCTCATACCTTCGCTGTCGATATCGGCCAGCGCGTCGATGAGCCTGCGCGCCTCTGCGACCGTGGCGGCCTCCGCCTCCGTCAGCGTCACGCTCGTGTCGAACAGAGCAGGCGTCGCCCCGGCCAGGCTCAGCCGCGCCGGTGACCAGCCGGCCATCATTGGCAGCTCCGGATCCGCGCCGGCGGCCACGAGCGCGCGGGCGTTGGCGGGCTTGCCAGCATGTACGGCGAGCCAGAGCGCGGTGCGTCCGTCGTCCACGGCGTCCACGTCGTCCACGACCCGGGCCAGTTCCGTCACCACCTCGGACGAGCCCATCTGCGCCGCGTGGTGCAATGGCCGCCCGCGCCCGCCTACGAGGGTGTTCGGGTCAGCGCCGGCCGCGAGCCGTTCCCGCACCACGGCAAGGTCCGACCACGACCCGTACCCCATTCGCGACCAATCGACATCCGTCACCCATGCCTCCCCGATGCCCTCCGAAGGCGTCAGAGTAGGAGACGACAGACGGGTACACGTGCCGGACCCGCGAAGCGGTACGTATAGGCAAACCCGGGTACCGGGCAAACGTCGATGGCAGGAACCACCACCGCGCCCTGAGCGCGTCAGGGATAGGGCCGCTGAGAGCTCTGCCGCCTGTCCGACGTCGCGTAGCCCCTCGGTCAGCCCGGCGTCGCGACCAGCGCGACGGATGTGCGGTGCCGGGATGTGGGCGACGGCGGCGGGGCGGCGAAGGGAAGGGACGGCGGGGCGCCGGAACAGCGGGAGCGCCGGGTGCGGCCGTAGGCTGCGGGACACGGACACGGCGGGAGGCCCTGGTGGCGGAGACGACGACGGTGGCCGAGGTGACAGCCGAGCTGGCCGAGCTCGACGACCCGAAGATCCGCGCGGTCAACGAGCGCCACGGCGACGACCACGGGGTCAACCTGGGCAAGCTGCGGGTGATCGCGAAGCGGCTGAAGACGCAGCAGGAGCTGGCCCGCGAGCTGTGGGCGACCGGCGACAGCGCGGCCCGGCTGCTGGCGCTGCTGATCTGCCGGCCGAAGGCGTACGGGCGGGACGAGCTGGACGCCATGCTGCGCGAGGCGCGGACGCCGAAGGTGCACGACTGGCTGGTGAACTACGTGGTGAAGAAGAGCCCGCACGCCGAGCCGCTGCGCCTGGCCTGGTCGGCCGATCCGGATCCGGTGGCGGCGAGCGCCGGCTGGGCGCTGACCACCGAGCGGGTGGCGCGGACTCCGGACGGGCTGGACCTGGCCGGTCTGCTCGATGTGATCGAGGCGGAGATGGCGGGCGCGCCGGAGCGCCTCCAGTGGGCGATGAACCACTGCCTGGCGCAGATCGGGATCGAGCACCCGGCGTACCGGGAGCGCGCGATCGGGATCGGGGAGCGGCTCGGTGTGCTGAGGGACTATCCGACGCCGCCTGGTTGCACGTCGCCGTACGCGCCGGTCTGGATCAACGAGATGGTGCGCCGGCAGCACGGCGGGGCGGACAACGGGGTATGAAGGGGCGCAGGACATTCGCGTACCCGGAAGGACCGTTTCGATGACCCTGGAACGACCGATCGCCCCGGACCCGTACGAGCTGCTGCCGACGGTGCCGTCGTTCGACCTGACCAGTGACGACGTGCACAACGGCGAGCCGATGGACGCGCGGTACGCGCACGGCAGCACCGGCGGCGAGAACGTCTCACCGCAGCTGTCCTGGTCGGGCTTCCCGGCCGAGACCAAGAGCTTCGTGGTCACCTGCTTCGACCCGGACGCCCCGACCGGCAGCGGTTTCTGGCACTGGGTGCTGGTGAACGTGCCGGCGTCCGTCACCGAGCTTCCCAGCGGGGTCGACGAGGCCGATCTGGGCGGCGCGTTCAGCGTCCGCAACGACTACGGCGACACCGGCTACGGGGGCGCGGCGCCGCCCGCCGGGGACCGCCCGCACCGGTACGTGTTCGCGGTGCACGCGGTGGACGTGGACCGCCTCGACATCCCCGCCGGGGCGAGCCCGGCGTTCGTCGGCTTCAACCTGGCGTTCCACACCCTGGCCCGGGCGGTCATCCGCCCCACGTACCAGATCAAGGAGTGAGGTGTAAGGAAGGGCCCCTTGTTAACAGACGTCTGTTAACAAGGGGCCCTTCCTTACACGCGGGCTACGGCGAAGACGGACTGGCCGAAGGGCGGCCGGACGATCTGCTCGGCGGCCTTGGTGACCGGCAGGACGAGGGTGTCGTACACCTTGACCATCGGGCCCTCCTTCGGCATCAGCCGGAAGACCTTGGTGGCCATGAAGTAGCCGATCAGTCCGAGCGCGTTGGCGTAGTGGATCCGCTCGACGGTGAGGCCCGCCTCGGTCATCGCCGCGGCGAGCGTCTTCTTCGTGTAGCGGCGGACGTGGCCGGTGGCGATGTCGGCGGGGCTCATGGCGAACTGGAAAGCCGGCACGATGATGACGACCGCACCGCCGGGGCGGACCAGCTCCCGCATGCTGCGCAGCGCGCCGACGTGGTCGTCGATGTGCTCCAGCACGTTGTAGGACACGGCCGCGCTGTAGTCGCCGCGCTCGTGGTGCGGGAGCAGCATCTCGCGGACCTCGACGCGGGGCTGGTCGGACAGCCGCTCCTTGAGCTGGATCAGCCGGTCGGGGTCGGCCTCGGTGGCGGTGATCCGGGGCGCGTGTGCGGCCCAGGCGGAGGCGTAGTCGCCCAGTCCGCTGCCGATCTCGATCGGGTTGTCACCGAGGTAGGGCACCGCCAGCTCGACGAACCACTGCCGGTGGTTGACAGCTGTCGCCAGGCCTTCGAGCACCTCGGACTGGACGCGCTGATCCCCAGTGATTTCTGCCATGCGTCGATTCCTCACGATATGACTGACCCGCGCCTGGACCGTCAGAGTCAACCATCTGGATGCCTGTTGGGGAAATCGGGGGACGCAGATGGGCCGAATTGTGGTCCGGAGGGGCGTCGGATCGGCGGGTCGGCGAACCCGGCACATACTACGTGAGTCTGCGGAACCTCGCACCTGACCGCCATTCCGTGACTACGCTCTGAAATGTCATGACTACTCCGGATTCGGACGTGGACTCGGCGAAATCGGGGCGGGGCAGGCGGATCGACGCGCTGGCCGTGCTCAGCTTCGTGCTGCTCGCGCTCTGGGTGACGGCTCGCCTGTGGGTGGATCCCCGCAATGGCATTCGAGATAATCGGACAGATCAGGCGCAATTCGAATGGATGATGGCGCACGGTGCGCGAGTCGTCACTGATTTCGCCTATCCGTTCACCTCCGACCGGATGAATGTGCCGGACGTCGTCAATCTGATGGCTAATACGTCCGTATTATCCGTATCCATACCGCTCACCCCGATAACCCTCTGGGCCGGGCCGCGCTGGTCATTCCTGATTTTCCTCACACTCGGGCTCGCCGCGACCGGAGTGGCCTGGTATTTCCTGCTCTCCCGCGTGGTGGTCGGGGCCCGTGGCCCGGCCTGGCTCGGCGCGGCCTTCTGCGCGTTCGCGCCTGCCATGGTCTCGCACGCCAACTCGCACCCCAACATCGTCAGCCAGTTCGTGGTGCCGCTGATCATCTGGCGGACGCTGCGGCTGGCCGAGCCCGGCCGGTGGCTGCGCAACGGCCTACTTCTCGCCCTGGTGGTGGTCTGGCAGGCGTTCCTCAACCTGGAGATCCTGCTGATGACCGCCATCGGACTCGGCGTGGTGGTGCTCGCGCTGGCGCTCGGCCGGCCCGAGCTGCGGTCGGCGGCCCGCCCGTTCGCCGCCGGGCTCGCGGTGGCCGCAGTGGTCGCCGGGGCGCTGCTCGCGTACCCGCTCTGGGTCCAGTTCTTCGGCCCCGGCTCGTACAGCGGGCTCTCCACGCTGATCCGGGGCTACTCCACCGACCTCGCCGCGTACGTGGCCTGGTCCCGGGAGTCGGTGGCGGGCGACGCCCGGGGCAGCGAACCGCTCGTCAAGAACGCCACCGAGGAGAACGCGTTCTTCGGCTGGCCGCTGGTGATCCTGGTGCTCGCGCTGGTCTGGTGGCTGCGCCGCAACGCGGTGGTGCTCGGGCTCGCCGCGCTCGGGCTCGTGTTCGCCCTCTTCTCGCTCGGCCGGGAGATCCGCTACGACGGGCGGGACACCGGCATCCCCGGCCCCTGGGCCGCGTTGGAGAACCTGCCGGTCCTGCACTCGGTGGTGCCCACCCGCTGGTCGCTGGCGCTCACCCCGATCATCGGCGTGCTGCTCGCGCTCGGCGTCGACCGGGCCCGGCGGCTCGCCGTGCGGCACCCGGACGCGCGCGGTCAGATCCGGTTCGCCACCGTCACCGTGCTCGCCATGGCGCTCGTGCCGATCCTGCCGACCCCGCTGCCCGCCAAGCGCCTCGAACCGACCCCGGCGTTCGTCACCTCCGGCGCCTGGCGCCCGTACGTCGCCGACGGGCGGAGCATCGTCACGCTGCCGCTGCCCGACACCACGTACGCGGTCCCGTTGCGCTGGTCCGCCGAGACCCGGCTGGACATGCCGCTGGCGCGCGGCTACTTCCTCTATCCGGACACCCGCCCCGGCGGGGACCGGATCGCCCTCTTCACCGCGCCGCCGCGTCCCACCAGCACGTTCTTCGAGACGGTACGGCGTACCGACGGGGTGCCGCCGATCACGCCGCAGGACCGGGTGGCCGCCGTGGACGACCTGCGCCACTGGCGAGCCGGGGCGGTGATCCTCGACCCCCGGCTGCCGCAGGCAGAGGCGCTGCGCCGGGCGATGACGGAGCTGAGCGGGATCACGCCGAGGCGTACCGGCGGGGTGTGGTTGTGGGACGTCCGGCCGCTGGTCGGCTGAGCGGTCAGGCCTGGCGGACGCAGCAGCCCTGGCACACCTTGGGCCGGGGCAGGGTGAACGCCAGGCAGCAGGTGCGCCGCTGCACCGTCGGCTCGCCGGCCGGGCCCGGCACCAGCTCGATCAGGTCGCTCAGGTCGAGCGCGTCGAGCAGCGTGCCGACGGTCGCCGTGGACGAGCCCGGCAGCGCGTCCGACGCGCGCAGGATGCCGTGCGCGATGCCGGAGGCCACCGAGCCGAGCAGCGTACGGGTGCCGATCCGGACCTCGCCCTGGATGGCGGCGATCAGCGGGGCGAAGTGGGCGTCGAGCAGTGAGGCGCGCAGCGCGCCGAGCAGCGCCGCCTCGTCCGGGACCACCAGTACGCCCGGGGCGCCGGCCAGCGCCAGTGGGTCGCCGGGCAGCACCGCCACCGGCGTCGAGGCGCGCAGCCCCAGTGTGAGGAGCTGGTGGTGGTCCTCGAAGTGCACGAGCACGTCGGCCGCGTCGAGCAGCGGCACCCGGCGGGCGGACGCCCAGCCGAGCACGGCGGGCAGCGCGGTCCAGTAGCTGTAGGACTTCCAGGCCAGCGCGGCACAGGCGTGCGGGGTGCCACCCCAGCGGCGGCCGGCGGCGGTCAGGAACTCGGACAGCAGCGTGCCGTCGATCAGCCGGGTGGCCGGGGACCAGCGGTCCAGCTCGTCGTGGACCAGCAGGCCGGGCGCGAGCCCGGGCAGGTCGTCGGTGCCGAACATGGCGCGCAGGGTCGCTGTCACCGGGGCGAGCGGGGTGGCGGCGTCGCGCCCCGGCATCACCGCAGTCACCTGGCCGTCCCCTGTCCGCTCGCCGTGCCGGTCGGCGCGTGCCGTCGACCAAAGCTAAGGCTAGCCTAACCACTCCCTGGGCGGGAGGGGAAGTGGCGTCCCGGGCGTCGCGGGGAGGTCCCGGTCACTCCGCTCCGGCCGGGGGACTACCCGGCCCGGGAGACGAAAAACGCCGCCGGAGCCCGGCGGCAGACGACGTAATGATCGACGTACGTCGCTGAAAAGTCAATGTGAGTGTCGAATACGAGGCAGTTTCCGTACACGTTCGGCCACTGAACGTGAAAATGGTCTTCCCGCGTACGAGGAAGCTGATGACGACCTCACCGATCGAGCGTGCCGCCGACTCGTTCGCGACGGCACTCGCCCAGCACCGTACCGGCCGAGGGCTGTCCAAGAAGCAGCTGGCGACGCTCATGGGCTTCGACCCGTCCTACGTCAGCCACGTCGAAGGGCGACGGCACCGCCCCACCGAGGACTTCGCCCGCCGGGCCGAGGCCGT
Organism: Micromonospora sp. NPDC048169; assembly: GCF_040652815.1. Taxonomy (NCBI): domain Bacteria; kingdom Bacillati; phylum Actinomycetota; class Actinomycetes; order Micromonosporales; family Micromonosporaceae; genus Micromonospora; species Micromonospora sp. NPDC048169. The sequence continues at coordinate 48,942 of NZ_JBEZMS010000003.1, read as the reverse complement.
CCTGGAGGCCGGCGGCGCGATCTGGCAACGCTTCCGGGAGTACGACGAACTGCGGCACGGCCGGGCCGGCGCGGCGCACCGTGACCCGGTCCCCGGCCAGTGGCTGCCGCCGGGCACCGGCCTGGTGGTGGAACAGGAGGTGGCCACGCTCACCCACACCGGGGACGGCTACCACTGCGCGATCCGCCGGGAGCTGTACAACGCGGGCACCGAACCGGTGACCCGCTACCTGGTCCGGGTCGCCGTCGACCGCTACCCGAACGACCCGGGCCGCTCCAACCGGCACCACCGGGAACACCCGCTCACCTTCGCCGAGCTTCAGCTCACCGCCTACCGGGACGACGGAAACGGACGCGAGCCGATGCACTGGCGGGCCAAGCACGACCGGGACGCGTTCAAGGAGATCTGGGTGCTGTTCGAGAACGACGAGGGACGGTTCCCGCTCTATCCCGGCGACCGGGTCACCATCGAGTACGCGTACCGCGTCGGCCGGGACAAGTGGGGCCCCTGGTTCCAGCGGGCCGTACGCCTGCCCACCCGGCACCTGGCGGTGCGGCTCGACCTGCCCGCGGACCTCGACCCCAAGGTGTGGGGCGCGGAGACCTCGCTGTCGGCGGAGGAGGGGCCGTTGCGTACCCCGATCCAGCGGGCGGTGGACGGCGACCGGGTGATCTTCGACTGGGGGACCGACGACCCGCCGCTGAACGCCCGATACCGGATGCAGTGGCGGTTCCGCAGCCCCGAGCCGGACGCCGAACCGGACAGCGCGCCGACCGGTGGCGCCCGGGTGCGGGCCAGCGACCGGATGCGGGCGGTGGGCATCGTGCAGCGCGGCGACGACCTGCTGCGGCAGCGGGCCCGCCAGTTCGACCTCCCGGCCGACGAACAGCACGCCCGGCAGGTGATCGACCGGCTCGCGGGGATGCTGGCCCGCCTGGACGAGCTGCACCCGTTCAGCAAGGGCGTCGGCCTGGCCGCCCCGCAGCTCGGCATCGGCTGGTCCGCCGCGCTCGTGCGCCCGGCCGACCGCGCGGCCGAACCGGTGGTGCTGCTCAACCCCCGGGTGGTGGACGCCGCCGCCGAGACCGACGAGCAGTACGAGGGCTGTCTCTCCTTCTTCGACCACAGAGGCCTGGTGCCCCGGCCGCTGCGGATCGACGTGGAACACGCCCTGTGGGACGGCAGCCGGGTGATCACGTCCTTCGAGTACGCGATGGCGCGGCTGGTCGCGCACGAGATCGACCACCTGGACGGGCGCCTCTACGTCGACCGCATGGCGCCCGGTGTGCCGCTGGTGCCGGTGGAGGAGTACCGCGAGACCGGAAACCCCTGGCGCTACTGAGAACGGGGGGCCGGGGGGGGGGGGCCCCGGGGGGGGGGGGGCGCCCGCCGGGGGGGGGGGGGGGCGGAGATAGTATGGCGGACAGGGGGGGGGGGGGGGGGCGCGCCCCCCCCCCCCCCCCCCCCCGGGGCGGGGGGGGGGGGGGGGGGGGGGGGGCGCCGGGGGGGGGGGCCCCCCCCCCCCCCGGCTCGGGGGGAGGAAAGATCAGAGGCTGCCGAACGTGTCGTACCGGATGTGGTCGGGCGGTACGTCGTCGGCGGCGAGCGCCCGCAGGGTGGCCCGGACCATGCCCGCCGAGCCGGAGACGTAGCAGTCGTGCGTGGTCCACGGGCCGTACCGGGTGACCACCTCGGAGACCTCACCGAGTTCGCCGCCGAATCCCGGGTCCTCGCTGCACGAGGGCGTCACCGACAACCACGGGTGGGACGCCACCAGGTCCTCCAGGCCGGGCAGCCCGTACAGCTCGTCCGGGCGGCGGGCGCCGTAGAAGACGTGCACCCAGCGGGTCCGGTTGACCCGGGTCAGCTCCTCCACCAGCGCCTTGATCGGCGCCAGGCCGACCCCGCCGGCCACGCAGAGCACATCCCGGGTGGAGTCCGGGTCCAGCGTCATCGAGCCCATCGGCGCGGCCACCCGCAGCAGGTCGCCCGGCTTGGTGCGGCGCACCAGCGCGCCGGACACCCAACCGGCCGCGCCCGGCGGCGTACGCACGTGGAACTCCAGCACGTTCTCCTCGTTCGGCGCGTTCGCCACCGAGTACGTCCGCCACACCCGCGGGTGGTAGCGGGGCACCTCCACGCTCACGTACTGGCCGGCCAGCCAGGGCAGCGGATCCTGGAGCGCACGCACGGTCAGCACCGCCGTGTCCGGGCCGTACCGCTCGTGCGTCAGCACCTCCGCGTGCCAGAACGGCGGGTTCTCGTCGGCCGCCGAGCCGGCGAGCATCCGCGCGCTGATGCTCGCGTACGCCTCCCGCCACGCCTGGTCGTACTCCAGGTTCCAGCCGTCCCCGGCGGTGCTGCGCAGCGCGTCGAGCAGCGCGACGCCCATCGTCGCGTAGTGCCCGGCCGCCACGTGGTACTTGCGGTGGTCCCGGCCGAGCGCGCGCAGGTACTCGTCGAAGCTCTCCGGGTCGCCCACCGTCTGGGTGGCCGTGACGATGGCCTCCAGGATGCGGTCCCCCTGCCCGTTCATCTGCACCGGGAACAGCTTGCGCAGCTCCGGGTCGAGGAGGAACAGCCGGGCGTAGAAATGACCGCTGAGCCGCTCCCGCTCCTCCTCGACCAGGGCCCAGCTCTCCTTCAGCAGCCGCGCGAAGTTCTCCACGGGGGCACGCTCCTTCTCCGTACGGCGGATCGGCAGCCATAGAATGTCCACGGAGCGTGTACGCCGGTCGCACAGACTGTGCGACCGTCCGGCCCGATCACCGAAGTGCTTTCATGGTCCGGTGACGGTTGACGAGCTGGCCCGCCCGGTCTCCCGCCGGATGCTGGGCACCGAGACGCTGCTCGTGCTCGGTCTGTCCCTCGGCCAGTCGGCCGTGTACGCGCTGGTCTCGCTGATCGCCAAGCTGACCGCGACCGGGGGACTGTCCAAGCAGACCGCCGCGCTGAACACCTCCGCGTCGGCCCGGCCGTACCTCGATCTCACGTACCAGCTGCTCGGGATCGTCTTCGCGCTGCTGCCGGTGCTGCTCGCCGTACACCTGCTGGCGCGCGACCCCGGCGACCCGGCACGGACGCTCGGCGTCGACTTCCGGCGGCCCGGCTCCGACCTGGTCCGGGGCGCGGGCCTGACCGCGCTCATCGGCCTGCCCGGGCTGGCGCTGTTCTGGGCAGCGGCGCAGCTCGGCCTCAACGCCACGCTGGTCCCGGCCGCGCTTCCGGACCTGTGGTGGGCGGTGCCGGTGCTGATCCTCGCCGCCGTGCAGAACGCCGTGCTGGAGGAGGTGATCGTGGTCGGCTACCTGATCACCCGGCTGCGGCAGCTCAACTGGCGGATCGGCGCGGTGCTCGCCACGAGCGCGCTGCTGCGCGGCTCCTACCACCTCTACCAGGGCTTCGGCGCGTTCGTCGGCAACGCCGTGATGGGCGTGATCTTCGGGCTGTTCTACCTGCGCACCCGCCGGGTCGCCCCGCTGATCGTCGCGCACACGCTGCTCGACATCTTCGCATTCGTCGGTTACGCGATGCTGCCGAAATCCTGGTTCGACTGGCTCTAGGCAGTCGCCACCTCGCCGCCCCGCCGCCGATCAGGCGCGGTGGGCTCGGTGCCGCTGCCGGTCAGGCGCGGGGTGGCCGGTACCGGGCGACCGCCCGCGCCGCCACCCGCTCGGCCACCGCCGTGCCGCCGGTCGCGGCCGTCAGCGCCGCCGCGCCCGGCAGCAACCGGGCGGCCAACCGCAACCCGATCCAGCCACCCGCCTGCGCGGCCACCGGCGTGGCCAGCCGCCAGGCCGCCTGCGCCACCCGCCCCCACTGACCGTCCGCCGGAGCGTCCGCCGCCCGAGCCGCCGCCAACGCCGCCCGCGCGGTGCCGTCGTCCGGGTGCACCGACGTCAGCACCAGCAGCTCGGCCGCCCGATCCGGATGCGCCGGATCCCGGCCGTACGCCGCCGCCAGGTGCAACACCAGGTTCGCCTGCGTCCACAGCACCGTCGCCAGCTCCGCGACCGGCGCGAACAGCCCGGCGCCCGCCGCCAGCGCCCCACCCGTACCGGCCATCCGGACGAACCGCCGGGTCGCCAGCCGGGCCACCCCGTCGGCGTCCGCCTCCGGGTAGGCCCGCCGGACCTGCTCCACCCAGGCCGAGGCCCGCGGCCCGAGCACCTCCACTGCCGCAAGGGCCAGCAGCTCCGGCGCGAACCCGGGGTGGTCGCGCAGCTTCGGCCCGACCGCCCGCCAGCCCTCCACCGGCGTACGCGAGGAGTCAGGTCGTCCAGCCGCCTGTCCGACGACGGCCGCGGGCGTTGCCGGCCGGCGCGTCGTCTCGTCGGACTGCTCCGCGTCGGCTGCGGTGGTGGTGGCAGTGACCTCTGCCCGAGCGGCCTTCGTCTCGCGCTTCGGCGGCGACGCCTTCCGAGCGGCCTTCCTGACCGCCGGAGCCGCCTTCTTCGCGACCGGGGCGGCCTTCTTGGCTGCGGGAGCGCGGCGCGTCCGCTTCGGCGCCTCCTCCTCGGCCGGACGTTCGGTGGCCTGATGCTGCTCCGCTGTGACAGGTCTCTCGTCGGTGGCGAGCGCGCCCTCCCCGGCGCTCGACGCGGGCGTCGCGGCTTCCGGCTGGGGCTCGTGGACCGGCTCCTCACCGTCTCCGGCGGCGGTCCGTTCGGCGGCGGTCGTACCCGAAGGAGTCGTCGAAGTCCCTGGAATGGCCTGGTCTGCCGGCGGCGCATCCGGGCCGCTGCCAGCAGCCTCCGGGGCGGCCTGCTCGCCGGGCGTACCCGGATCGGCAGGTGAAGGATCGGCGGCCGGACGCGGGCGCGGTGCCGGCGGTGCGTCGGCGGCCGGCGTCGGCGGCTGGAAGACGACTGTGGGCGCCGCCCGGCGCGGGCGCCTGGGCGTCGGTGTGTCGCTCGTCGCGCTCTCCGCAGCGGGGTCCGGTGCGGGCGGCGGGCTGAACGTCGGTCGTGGGGAGCGGCTCCGCCGGGCCTTGGGGGCGGGCTCGCGACGGGGCGGATCGCTCGGCGGCTGCTCCTGCATACCGATGGAGCGTAGCCGTGGGCGTGATCTGGCACACGACCAAGACACGGTCATGGGGGCGGGTTCCGATAGTCGCTTTGCCCCGGGCGGGTACGGCCCTGTATCCTCGGGCGCGGTGACCTCGGGGTCACCAGGGAGACTTCGCCTAGTCTGGTCTATGGCGCCGCACTGCTAATGCGGTTGGGGTCTTAAAGCCCCTCCCGGGTTCGAATCCCGGAGTCTCCGCGCGAAAGCCGGTTGTGTAGACTGGCCGAGCACCAGGCGCCCGTAGCTCAATGGATAGAGCATCTGACTACGGATCAGAAGGTTAGGGGTTCGAGTCCCTTCGGGCGCACCACTTGAACAGGGAAAATGCCCCTCCGTCGATAGACGGAGGGGCATTTTTCGTGCCACTCGGGTGGCACGTCCGCCACTGAGACTGGTTTTTCGTAACGCAGAGTCGCCTCTGGCACCGTTCCTGCAGCGTGCGGGCGTGGTCGGATCCTGACGGCGGGGCCTGTCGACGAGTCAGATGCTCGGGTGGTTGCTGCTCCATCAAGATTGGCACGGACTTCGAGCGGTTCCGCGCCAAGGCCCGGGTGTACCTGCGCGCCCACGAGGACCACCTGGCGTTGCAGAAGCTGCGCCGCAACAAGCAGCTCTCCCCGGCCGACCTCGATGAGCTGGAGCGGATGCTGGCGGCCAGCGGCGGCGGCACCGAGGACATCGACGAGGCCCGCCGCTCGGCCCACGGGCTCGGCCTGTTCATCCGCTCGCTGGTCGGCCTCGACCGGGAAGCCGCCACCGAGGCGTTCGGTGACTTCCTGACCAGCCGGACGCTCACCGCGAGCCAGATCAACTTCGTGAACCTGATCGTCGCCCATCTGACCCAGAACGGGGTCATGGAGCCCGAGCGGCTCTACGATTCGCCGTTCAGCGACATCGCCCCGCAAGGGCCGGACTCGATTTTCCCGTCCGCCGACGTCGACCGCCTGATCACGATCCTCAACTCTGTCCGAGACACCGCCGCCCCTGAGGCGGAGGTGGCGTAGTGCCTCGAAGCGAAGCTGAGGGGCAAAGTGCCTGGGGTCAAGGACGAGGATGACCTACGCCCACGGCTTCGTCAGCGTCCCCCGGTTGATCGCGCACCTATGGGTGCGCCTGGGGGAGGGGAACGCCCTCTGATGTCACGATCCGTCGAAGATGCTACATACAAATTCGGGCAAATTCGTATAAATCTAGGTCAGCGCACTCGACCGCATCCGGGCCGAAGCGGAACGTCGGGCCACTCAATCCCGCACCGGCTTGACAGGCTACGCCCCGGACAAGCCAGAGTCGATCATGCTTACGCCGAACGCGACAGGCCCGGCTCATCGCTCAGCTGGGCAGGGTTTCGATCGGCTGGCCGGTTAGCGCGGCGATGAGGTCGAAGTCCTCGTCGACGGCCAGGACCGTCAGGCCGGTCTTCTCAGCGGTCGCCGCGACCAGCAAGTCGGGGATAGGCGGCGCTCGGTGCTGGCCACGGTCAGCGAGCAGCATCTGTACTTCCAGTGCGCGGTCCTCGATGGCGGGTGTGAGGTGTTCGATCGGCATCAGTGACAGCGGTGGGGCGGCGAACTGTCGGCGCCCCGCTTCTCCGGAGCGCGTCGAGTAGCCGAGTTCGAGGCGCGTGATGGTGGAGAGCCGGACCAGCCCCCGGCTGATGCGTGCGCTCCACTGGTCACGGTTGGTCGTTTGGCCGAGTTGGAGCCGGACGTACGCGGACTTGTCGATCAGCCAGCTCGTCACCGCCACGCGGCCTCCATGACCGTGGGATCGGCAAGGTCGGCGAATGCCTCTGCGGACCGTTGCCAGTCCTCGGCGGTGACCGTCCGGTCGCCAGCGGGGATGATGTTCTCCTCGAACTTGCGGCGTAGGTACTCGTTGCGCGACAGCCCCAGGCTGGCGGCCGCCGCGTCGATGCGGTCGACCGCTTCTTGACTGAGATCGCGGATGAGGATGTTGGCCATTCGACACCTCCGTAGGTGGCGCTATCGCGATATCACGGTGACGTGAGTGTGAGACGAATCCGAAGCGATTGACCGCACATGCCGGATCAGGAACGACGCAACGCGGCCTACCTCGGAACGGGAGCCGGCACCATCGTCCAGGCGATCGTGGAGGTCGGCCAGCGGCCGTGCGCTGCCCCAGGCTGACGGTAGCGAAGGACAGCACGGCACCGGGATGCATGGCGACTGACTAGGGGCTGACTCTTTCCGGAAAACTTCCGGAAAATCATTGACCTGTTCGAAACGCCGCTGCAATACTCCGAACACGGCGACATCAACCTGTGTCGATTGAAGCCATGCGTCGTCAGGTGTCACCCGTCCCAAGGAGGACCTGCGCATGTACTCCAGCATCGGCGGCTCCCGCCGCCCGTCCACCCCCCGAACATCGCGTCTCACGCGGTTGGCCGTGCTCGCCTCTGCCGTGGCGCTGAGCGCCGCCGGTCTCGCGGTCGCCGCCACTCCGTCCAGCGCCGCCGTCTGCAACGGGTACGTCGGCCTCACCTTCGATGACGGGCCGACCGGCAGCACCAGCGCACTGCTCTCCGTGCTGCGCGCGAACGGCGTACGGGCGACCATGTTCAACGTCGGGCAGAACGTGCAGAGCAACCAGTCCGCCGCGCGCGCCCAGGTCGACGCGGGCATGTGGGTGGCCAACCACAGTTGGAACCACGCGCACATGACCTCGATGAGCCAGAGCCAGATGCAGTCGGACCTCGCCCAGACCAACTCAGCCATCCAGTCGGCGACCGGCGTCCGGCCGCAGCTGTTCCGCCCGCCCTACGGGGAGACCAACTCGACCCTTCAGTCGGTCGCCACGTCGCTTGGCCTGCGCCAGGTGATCTGGGACGTCGACTCCCAGGACTGGAACGGCGCCAGCGTCAGCCAGATCGTCTCCAACGCCAGCCGCCTCCAGGCCGGCCAGGTGATCCTGATGCACGACGGCATACAGAACACCCGCGATGCGATTCCGCAGATCATGGCCAACCTGAGCAGCCGCAACCTCTGTCCGGGCATGATCTCACCGAGCACCGGCCGAGCGGTGGCCCCGGACGGCACTCCGCCGCCGACCACTCCGCCGCCGACCGGCACGCCGACCACTCCACCGCCCACCAGCGGGTGCACAGCGACGGCGACGACTCCCAACGTCTGGGGTGACCGGTACAACACGTCGGTGACGGTTCAGGGGGCCAGCAACTGGACGGTGGTCGTGGCGGTGACCGCGCCGCAGCGGATCGTCACTACCTGGAACGGCTCCCCCAGTTGGGACAGCACCGGTTACGTGATGACGATGCGGTCCAACGGCAGCGGCAACACCTTCGGCTTCACCACGATGATGAACGGCAACAGCGGTGCCAGAGCTCAGATCCGTTCCTGCACCACGGGCTGATCGTCGCTCATCTGACGCAGAACGGGATCGTGGCGCCCGAGCAGATGAGGGGCCGTTTCGGGAAACCGGGACGGCCCCTTCGCTTCGGGCACCACCGCCGTGAGGAAGGCCGGGCCAGGTCGATGAGGTCCGGCATTCGGGATGTCCGTCCAGGCCGCTGGGGCCGGCGCAGCCTCGCTCAGTTCCACGGTGGTCAACAGCTCACCTCGATCGTGACCATGCGGTTCTTCTGGTCGTACCGTTCGTCCGGAGGGGCACTCACGCTCGGGTACGGGCCCCAACCCATTCCCTTCGCGGTGATCCTGTTGGTGGCGCCCAGGGCGACGAACTCCCGCTTCACCCGGTCGGCGCGGCGTTGGGACAGGTCGCCGGCGCCGTAGTGGGCTACGTATCCCCTGACCACTACCTGCGCGGTGGGGTTACCGCGCAGGAACGCGACGAACGTGGCGAGGACCTTGCGGGCGCCGGCCGGATCACGGAGTTCCGCCTCGTCGGGGACGAATCCGACCGCGCCGCTGTCCGGGAAGACCGCAAGCGTGTCGCAGTCGGGCCGGATGTCGCCGACCACGAACCGCACCACGCTCACGGTCGGGCTGGTCACGGCGGAATCCGCTGTGTTGGCGCTCGAGTCGATCACCGGATCCTTCGCGCCGGCGGCGAGGACGATCTCGCGCCACAGGTTCACCAGGGTCGACCGGTTGCGGTCGTCGAGTTGCTCCTGCGGCATCGCCGTGTAGCCGAGGCCGGTCATGATGACCTTCCGGCCCCGGAGGTCGGGCAGCAGACGCTGCTGCCGGAGCAGCTTGGCGACAGCCTCCGGACGCCGCGACAGCAGGTCGTTCCTGCGGAAGTCGAGCGGGGCGGTGGTCTGCACGCCGGAGTCGACGAGCACCACCGTGCCGCCCGGGCCGGCCGCGTCCGACGCCACGCTCAGCGCCTTCAGCACATTCGCCTCTGGTGCCCCTGCCTTCGCGTTCGCGATCATCGCGCCGACCCGGTCCAGGAACGCCTTCTGGTCGATGGCGAAGTTGGACTTGGTCTTCGCCTGGGTGCCGAAAACCGCGTCGTCGACGATGCTGGGACGCCCGTCCACCCGGATCGTGGTGATCTTGCCGCAGCCGTTCATCGTGTCGACGATCAGCTTGCGCACGTCGGTGGTCAGGGCCGGGGCGGGGCTGTTGGCCCGGGCGCCGACCGCGATGCCGAGGCCCGCGGCGGCGGGTTGCGGACAGTTGAACGTGAACTCTTCGCCTATCAGCGGGATGCAGCCGGCGATCGCACCGACCAGCGGCACACACAGTGCCAGGGCGGCGATTCGGGCAGACCTGCGAGTCGTCATGTCCTGTGCTGACGGACCGTCCGTCAGCACAGGACATGGTGGCCACGAGCGACACGTCCTACCCGGCCGCGCTGCGCCGCGCGGACCGGAACCGGGGAACGCACGACGGCGAGCAAGGCATCCCGGCCCTGGCCGAGGTGCGGCGCCGCCAGGCGGAGCTGGCCGGCACCGGGGAGACCGTCACCGTCGGGTATCAGCTCGTCCTGCTCGCCGAACTGCACGAGAAACTCGACGAGCTGCACGCCGAGTTCCTCACGATGGGCCGGGCCGCGGCGATCGAGCTCGACCGGTGTGACGAGCGGCTCGAACGGGCTCGCGAGGACGTCGTACGGTGCGAGCAGCGCGTCGAGGCGGCACGGCGTCCGCTGACCGATGAGGAGCTGTTACCCCGCAACCGGGAGGAGCAGCGCTGGTCGGACGCGATGTTGCGGCACCGCCGGGAGGTGGCCCGCTCCCGGCGGATCACGCGAGCGCGGGAAGAACTCGACCGCGCCCGCGACCAGGTCGACCGCCGGCGGGCCGAACGGGTCGCCGCGGTGCGCCAGCACCAGGCGGCGGCCTCCGGTCCAGGCACCCGCGCCCGCGGCGCGGTAGAGCTGTACCAGCGGCGTACCGCCGAATATCTGGCCGCGCTGGCACGGGCCCACCCGCACGGGCGGACGCTCTACCCGCTGCTCACCCTCCCCCCGGTTGAACTTCCCACCTGGGTTCTCGAGACATCGTCCCCTTCCCCCGACACCGGGAGCTCGTCGTGAAGACGCCAAAGGAATGGAAGCGCCGTACCGAGTTGCGTCGGACCGCCAAGCGGCTCAGGCAACTGAGCCTGCATCGTGTCCCGGCGATGGACGACGAAGACCGGCTCAGGGTCCGGGTCAGGCGGCACCTCGCAACCGTCGCGCCGTTCGGCATCGACGGCGGTGTGATGAAGGCGATCGACGAGGTCATCGAGTCGCACGTGATCGAGATGAAGGCCGCGATCCTGCGCCACCACACGGCCGAGGAGGTCGAGCTGGGCGACCTGCAGGCCCGGATCGACGGCCTCGTCACCCAGTTCGACCACGAGTCGGAGGGCCGGGGCGGCAAGATCAAAGAGCTTGAGTACGTGAAGCAGCGGGCGATCCGCGCCGTCGAGCAGCGTGACACCCCGGAACCGGCCGGTCCCGACGGCGAGGAGGACTCGGGACCGAGCTACCAGACCGGCAAGGTCGGCGAGTTGGCCGGTCGCGGGTGGATCGGCCAGTTGATTCTTTACATCGTGCTGCTGTTCGCCATGGTCGCGGACCTCATCACCTTCAACCAGGTCGTCGAGCGGATTCTCAACGACGCGAGGGTGTGGCCGCTGGTGGCCGCCCTGGCGGTGACCACGACCTATGTCGCGCACTGGGCCGGTGAGGGGTTCAAGCACGTCAGGGAGCAGCGACGGAACGTCCGGCGCGCGGTGTCCGGCTGGTCGCTCCTCGGTCTGTGGCTCTCGATGGGGCTGGGCGCCTTCGCCCTCCGCCTCTTCGCACCCCCGCTGCCCGGCAACGACGCGCAGGCTTCGTTCATCAGTGGTGCCACGGAGTCCACCGACCCCAGCTCGGGCCTGGGCGCCATGGTGCTGCTCCTGCTCTATCTGCTCACCGGGGCCATCGCGTTCACCGCGGGGTATCGCCGGCCCCGCGAGGAGGTCGGGCAGGTCAGGCGCAGCGATCGGCGCCTCCGCCGGGCCCAGCCGCGGCAGGGGGCGCTGCTGCGCGACGTCGCCGAGGCGCGGACCCTCGGCCAGCAACTCGACCACCTGCGGGACAGCCGCAAACGGCAGTACATCGTCGAGGTCGAGCGGTGCGAGTCCGCGGCCCGGCGCGTCCGAGCCGAGGCGGCGATGCTCGTCCGGCGGTTCCAGGCGCCGCCGGAGTCGGGCTGGCGTCGGCTGATCCGCCCGCGCCGACCGGTGACCGAGCCCACCGAGCCGGGCCCCGACGCCGGCCCGGACGCGGGCCCGGACGCGGGGCCGGACGCGGGCCCGGACGCAAGGCCGGACGCAGGGCCGGACGCGGGGCCGCAGCGGGAACCGAAGCAGACGGACTGAGGAGCCGCTACTGGTGGCGCCAGCTCGCCGACTCGACGGAGTAGCCGAGCGCCGCCAGTCCTCGGTCGAGAGCACGCTTGGTCTCGGGACGGTTCGGAACGCCCGCCCACCACAGCCGGCCTTCCCGGTCGGCCTCGATCTGGATGGGCGGGTGTTCGGGCTCGTACTCGACGAACTCCGTGTAGCGGTCGCGCGCCAAGGGCGTACGCAGGTGCATCCGCTGGTTCGCCGAGCCGCGCCAGATGAGCCCGGTGGGGGCGGTGGCGACGTACCGCCCGGTGATCAGCACGTCGGCGAGCTCGGCCGTCTCCCGCTGCGCGGGATCCAACTCGTCCAGCTCGAACCCGGTGTAGAGAAGCACGTCGAAGGCGGCGCCCAGCTCCCGTACGCCCCGGAGCAGCGACCCGACCGCGGCGGCCTGCCGCAGTGGCTCGCCGCCGCTGACGGTCAGCCCGTCGGCTCCGGCCAGGACCGCCCGGCGGACGTCCCCGAGCAGGTCCGCTACATCGACCGGGACGCCGCCCTCGGGGTCCCAGGTGTCCTTCGCGATGCACCCGGGGCACGCCAGCGGGCAGCCCTGCACCCAGAGCACCAGGCGGTGACCGTAGCCCAGCGAGGTCACCGGGAAGTGGGCGCGGGCCAGCCGCAGGTGCTCACTCACCGGCCGGCTCCGGCTCTCGCCGATGCCGCATGACGGCCTCGGTGAACGTCGGATCCGCCACCGCCTCGATCAACCCCTGGTAGTACGCCTCCTCGGCGGCGCGGTAGGCGTTCCTGATCGCCGCTTCCTGTTCCGGCGCGACCACCGGGTCCCGATCGTCCGGCCCGTCGTCCATCGTGGTCATCGCCCGGTAGTCCGGGTTGATCCGGTTACCCATCCGCTGGGTCACCCCGAGAGTACGGTTGCGCACCCGCCGGCTGCGGGCGAAGGCCTGCTGGAACGGATGCGGCTGGGCGAGCCCCAACAGGTACGCCATCAGGCACGCCAGGAACAGCACCACGTCGAAGACGACGATCAGCGTCGCCGGGGTGAGCCCGAGCGCGGCCGTGCGGGACGGGTCGGTGGCGGCGTCGAACGGTGCCCCGCCGGTGACGCCGCGGTCGAACAAGCTCGCGGCGAGCAGTCCGAAGCCCAGGATGATCGCCATTGTGGGCAGCAGCAGGACGAAGGTCAGCGGGGCCAGCAGCCGGTCGAATCCGGTCGCGTGCCGGTTGCGGAAGAGCTGCCCGGCCATCAGCGGCGCGAGGACGGTCAGGGCGGCGATCGCGCCGGTGAGCAGCAGACCCGTGGTCCGTCCCAGCTCGGTCAACGGCAGGTACGCCCCGGCGACGTAGTGCTCGATCTCGAAGACCACCGCGACGAGGAAGATCAGGACGAGGATCCGCCAGATCAGACGCATCGGCGGCGCGTCGCCCTCCCACACCTCGCTGTTCAGTGGCGGCAGTTGCAGCCGGTCGGTGTCGATGTTCCGGCGGCGCAGGTGGGCGCGTAGCGAGTCGTCCTCGTCGTGCTGGTCACGGGTGGCGATCCGGGCCATCCGGTCGCGGGCCGCCCGCATCGCCAGGTCCGCCTCCCGCACGGTGTGGTGCAGGTCGACCAACCGGTCGGCGGTCTTCTGCTGCCGGTCACGGAGCTCGTTGAGGGCGGAGTCGCGCAGCCGGCGCAGCGTCTCGACGTATTTCGGCTCGCCCACCGCGTGCGGCGGGTCGCCCTCGTGCCCGAACGACCACCCGTCGTACAGGGCCTGCCGGCCGTCGCTCAGACCCTTCTCCCTGGCCTGCGCGACGAGTTGTGCGGCGTCGACCCTTGGGTTGACGGCGGGCCTGGGCAACGGATCGAGCAGACCCGCGTCGGGGTCGCGGAGAACGGTGAGGGCCTGGCCGAAACGCCGGCCCCACAGCTGCACGTAGCTCACTGGTCCGTCACTCCCTCTATGGCGGGGGTTGGTGGGTCACCAGAGTTCTGGCGGACCGGAGCGCGGAGGTGTGAGCGGCGGATGAGCCAGCCCGATCGACCGGCCGTGCTGGACGAGACCCTGCTGGACGCGGGGCGGACCAGGCTGTTCCCGCCGGCGCGGGGCGGCGACGCGTTGGACGAGACGCTGCTGGACGCCGGTCGGAGCCGACCGGACGACTGGCCCGCCGACGGGCTGCCGGTGCGGCTGGCCGCCCGTTACCAGCTGCTCCGGCGGTTGGAGCGGCCGGGACTGTTCGTCGTACGGGTCCGCGCGGACGGCACCGAGGCGGTCGTCAAGCGTCACCAGCTCGCCCGCCGGCCCGACCCGGGGCTGGTCGACTACCTCGCCGGCCGGCACCCTCGGGTGGTCCGGCACCTCGAGTTCGAGGCCGACTACAGCGTGATGGACTTCGTCCCGGGCCAGACCCTGCGGGAGCGGCAGCGGGCGGATTCCCGCGGTTTCGGGCTGGCCCAGCTCACCCCCGTGGTGCGGCAGATCGCCGCGGCACTGATGGACCTGCATGGTCACGGGTACGTGCACCGCGACGTCAAGCCGGCCAACGTCATGCTCGACGGGTCGGAGGCGACCCTCGTCGACTTCGGCATCGCCGGGCCGATCGGCGCGGCCGAGTGGACCGAGCCGATCAGCAGCTTCTATCAGCCGCCCGAGTGGAGCAACCTGGGACAGGTCGGCACGGCGACCGACTGGTGGGGCCTGGGGCTGACGATCCTCGAGCTGGCCGCCGGTGAGCACCCGTTCGAGGGACTGAGCGACGAGGACGTACGGCGCCACTTCGGGCAGACCCGGCCGATAGACGTCTCCGGTGTGCCGGACGACCGGCTGCGCGCCCTGTGCCAGGGGCTTCTGGTGACCGATCCGGCGGACCGCTGGGGCGGCACCGAGGTCGGGTTGTGGCTGGCCCGCCGCGCGCCGGCGCCGCCCCGTACCGCACCCTCGGCCGGGTCGACGCCGCACGCGGCGGAGAAGCCGTACCGGTTCCGTGGCAGCTCGTATCATCTGCGCGACGAGCTGGCGACGGCGATGACGACCGCCTGGAACCATTCCGTGCGGACGATCGTCGAGCGGGACGGCGGGCTCGACGGGTTGTCGGCCTGGCTCGGCCAGTTCGGCGACGACGACGCGGCCGAGGCCCGCCGGGTGGTGGCCGCCGTCGGAGAGGCCACGGAGTCCGGGCACCTGCGGCTGCTCCGGATCCTGCGCGCGCTCGATCCGGCCCGGCCAGCGGTCTATCGCAACCACGTCATCTCGCGCCGCGGCCTGCTCGCCATCGCCCAGCGGGCGCTGGCGAACGAGGGTGACAACGCCGAGGTGCTCAGTGACCTCTGGAACGGGCGGCTGCTGCGGGAGTTCGACACGTCGGCCCCGGAGGACGGCGAGCAGGGCGGTCAGGCCCTCACCGACCTGGACCGGGCCTGGCGCCGCGCCTATCGGGAGTGGCCCGAACTGGTGCGGCAGGTGACCGACCCGGAGGCTCAGCGGCATCTGCGGGACACCGTCACCGACCGGGAACGGATGGCGGTGTGCCTGCGCGTCGCACTGCGCCAGCCGGACGACCTGCGCGCCGTACTGGAGGAGACGCGGCGGACCGACGCGGAGCTTGCCTGGGAGGTGCCGTGGTTCACCGACCTGGCCCACGATCCCGCGACGGTCTGGGCGGCGCTGCTGTTGGCCGACCTCGCGACCGCGCGCGCCCGGACCATCGCCGACCGGGTCCAGGTTCGTGAGCTGGGCGAGGAGTCCGCGCGCGCGATAGCCGCATTCCGGGAATGGTCGCGCCGGCAGAACCGGCCGGTCGCCCTGGGCTGGGCGGTGACCGGCGTCTGCCTGATCGCCGTGGGCTGGGTCGCGGCGATCACCGGCGCCGACGCCGCCGGCCGGGCCGACGACCGGGTGATCGGCCTGGCCTGGGTGGCCGCTTCCTGCTGCCTCTCCGTCGCGCTGCTCGCCGAGAGTCTCCTCGCCGTCCAGATCGGTGGCCGGTTCCACAACCGGTACTCGATCCCTGGCGCGGGTGCGATCGTGCTGCGCCCGCTCGGCCGGTGGATGCAGCGATCGTGGGCCCCGGCGGCGCTGGCGCTGCTGGGGGCGCTGGCCGCGGTCGCTCTGGTGGCGAGCCTGTTCCCGCAGTACCTGGTGATCGCCACGACGATCGGTCACCTCGGGTGGGTGTCGCGCCGCTGGGCGGCGTGGCGCCGCCAGGTGGCGGCCGAGGAGGAGCAGATCGCCGCAGCCGAGCGACGCCGGCCGTCAGACAACGACGACGGCCCGGCCCGGGCCGCAGAAGGAGCGGATTCATGAGTGGTGGAGAGATCGCAGTGTTGCCGGTGGGCCTCATCGTCGCCCCGGTGGCGCTGGCTGCCGCCGGGGCCGGAGCGGCCGCGATGCTGGCGATCCGGGCGGCGCAGGCGGGCACCGAGGCCACCGGCCGGGCGCTGGAGCGATTCGGCGAAGAGATGGAGCGCAGGGCGGACGCGCAGGACGACGTGGAGATCCGGGCCCAACTCTGGGACCTGGCCGCGGGTTCCGTGGCCCGGACCAATGAGGACCTTCGCCTGCTGTCCGCCCGCGCCGCGAGGGCGGGCGTCCAGCTGGCCCTGCCCCGGCCGGTGGATCTGACCGGATGCCATCTGACCGGCGCGCCGAGCCTGGTGGCGCGGACTCAGGAGGCGCTGTCCGCAGCGCGGGCCGCGGTCGAGCGGGCCGAGGCGGCACGGGAGCGACAGCAGCTGTTGTCCCGGATGGCCGCCGGCGCTGCGGGAGAGCCGAGCGCCACCGAACTGCTCGCCCGCTATCAGGCGGTACTCGCCTCGCGAGGGCGGCACGAAAGCGCGGCACCGCCGGCGCCGGCGAAGGTCGACGGGAGCCGGTTGCAGGCCGACATCGACGCCATCCTGAGCCGCCTGCACACCGACGCCACGTCGGACGACCGGATCCAGGCGCTGGAGGCGGCGGCGAAGGCGGAGCGGAAGAAGCACTCCCCGATGGGGCGTACCTTCGTGGAGTCTCTCGCCCGGACCGTGGACGTGGATCTCAACCCGCGCATCGCGCGCCGTCGCGAGGCGGCGAATCTGCTGACCGCGCTGGAGCAGCCGCTCGTCGCCGAGGTGATAAACGACTTCGGTACGCCGCGGCCCCCGTGCTTCGACGCGATCGAACGGCTGCGAGCCGTGGTGCTCGGCGAGGCGGACCTCACCTCGGCCGATCGCCGGGATGCGCAGAACGCGTTGAACCGGGTGCAGGTGGAGCTGGACCGCCGGCGGCTGCTGGAGGGGGTGGCCGAGGCGTTCGGCAAGCTCGGCTACTCGGTCACCACCGGCATGCAGGTGCGGCGTCATGCCGCGCTGTTGGTGACCCGGCCGGACTGGCGGGGCGGTCACGTCGCCGACGTGTGGCTCGACGAGGCCGGCCGGGTGCACTCGCAACTGGTCCAGGTGGCCGCCGGAGCCGGCGGGGAAGCCGTCCGCTGCGCCGAGCTCAACGACGGCCTGCGGCGCGTCGGCGAGGAACTGGGCCGGCGCGGCATCGCCGCCCGGGTGCACGTGCCCGACGAGCCGGTTCGCGCCCTGGTGGACATCGATCCACGGTCGGCTGCCACGCCCGCACCGATCGAGGTGCCCGAACCCGTCCTGCGACAGATCGACCCCAATCAGGAGAATCGATGAGCACATCGTCCGAGTTCCTGCCCGGCTTCCCGTCGTTCGCCCAGGAACTGGCCGGGACCCTCGCCGTGCACTCCCAGTACGTCCTGTACGGCAACGTACGCAATCTCTATCTGGTGCCGGAGACCCGACGTCCCACCCCGGACGGTGTCCGTCCGGTTCCCCTGCTCGAAGTGCTCTGGCAGGCGTTGCGACCGTCCGGTTACCGCTGTCTGATCGTCTCCGACCAGGTCGACGGCGTCACCGTCTATCCGCCCGATGACCGGGACGCGCGCGCGGCCGCCGAGCAGATCCTCGGCCGGCGCATGATCGGGCGGAAACAAACCCTTGAGCGGTTGCGCACCTGCATGGCGCGGGTGGCCGGGGCGACCGATCCGCCGCCGATCGACGCCGACGCCATCCCCGGCGACCGGCAGCCCGAGGACACCCCGGCCGCGGATCCATCCGGCACCCGGGCCGCCCTGGTCATCGACTACGCGGCCCGGATCCCGCGCAGCCAGGCCGCGCTGGAGGGAGTCGAGCGGGACTTCTTCCTGTTCGCCCAGAAGCTGGCGGCCACCGCCGAGACCCACCTCGGCGGCCCGCCCGAGCGGCCGACCGACCTCTACAACCCGGTCATCTGGTTGTCCGAGGGCGAGCGGGACCTGCCGGCCTGGCTGACCGTCGGGATGGAACGGGTACGCACCATCGCCGTGTCCAACTGCGGCCTGGCCGACCGGATCAAGGCCGCCCGGTACTTCGCGCCGATCGTCACCGGCACCCCTCATCCGCCCGCCGCGACCGACCCGGGCGTGGTCCGGTTCGCGCAGCGCACGGACGACATGACGCTGCACTCGATGCGGGAGATCGCCCGGCTGGGCGCGGACCGGAAGATCCCGTTCGCCCGCCTCGACGAGGCGATCCAGATCTACCGGATCGGCGTGGACGAGAACCCGTGGCGGCAGGAGACCGTCCGGGAACAGATCGTCCGAGGCGAGCGGGAGATCCCGGGCCAGATCTTCGGTCAGGAGGCGGCCGTGGTGAAGGCGTTCGACATCCTCAAGCGCGCCGCGCTGGGCCTGTCCGGGGCGCAGGCGTCCAGCTCGGCGAAGCGGCCCCGCGGGGTGCTGTTCCTGGCCGGGCCGACCGGCGTCGGCAAGACCGAGCTGGCCAAGCAGTTGGCCATGATGCTGTTCGGCGACCCGGAGGCGTATCTGCGGTTCGACATGTCGGAGTTCGCGACGAGCCACTCGGCCGACCGGCTGACCGGCGCACCGCCCGGCTACATCGGGTACGAGGCGGGCGGCGAGCTGACCGGGGCGATCCGCCGCAAGCCCTTCTCGGTCGTCCTGTTCGACGAGTTCGACAAGGCGGACCGGCAGATCTTCGACAAGTTCCTGCAGATCCTGGACGACGGCCGGCTCACCGACGGACAGGGCGTCACCACGTACTTCACCGAGTGCATGCTGATCTTCACCTCCAACCTGGGCATCTTCCGGGACGATCCGCAGACCGGCGAGAAGATCCAGCTCGTCCACCCGGGGATCGCGTACGAGGAGCTGGAGCGCACCATCAAGGCGGCGATCAAGGACACCTTCACCCGCGAGCTGGGCCGTCCCGAGCTGCTCAACCGCTTCGGCGACAACATCGTGGTGTTCGACTTCATCAACGAACCGACCGCCCTCAGCATCCTGGACCGGCAGTTGAGTAACGTCCGGGACCGGCTGGCCCGGGAGCACGATGTGCGGCTCGACCTGGCCCCCGCAGCCCGGCAGCGTCTGGAGGGGTGGTGCACCGCCCCCGAGACGCTGACATACGGTGGCCGGGGAATCGGCAACGAGGTGGAGAGCAAGTTGGTCAACCCGCTCGCCCGCTACCTCTTCGACGCGGACGTGCGATCGGGCAAGGTACGAGTCGACGACATCGTCGCCACGGACGGCGTGGTGACGCTGGACGCGAGGCACGACTGATGGATACCGAGCTGCACTGTCCCCGCTGCGGGCAGAACTACCCGGCCGAGACGGGCTATTTCTGCCCGAAACATCCGGGCGAGGAGCTGGTGCCCGCGCCAGCCGCCACCGATCCGGTGCCGGCCGAGGCCGCGCCGGACACGCCCACGGGCGCAGCGCCGGCTCCGGCATGCTGGTCCTGCGGTGCCCGGGCAACGGACTTTCGCAACGACCGGTGCACAGTGTGCCACCAGTCGCTCGTCCCGCCGGCCCTGGTGATCAGCTTTCCGTCCGGCTCGGTGGTCGTACCGGCCCGGCGAAGCTCCGTCGAGCTGGGCCGGGCCGGTGAGCACGGGCACGTGTTCGCCGGCTATCCCAACGTCTCCCGGCGGCACGCCACGGTGAGCGTGGACGAGGAGGGAACCGCCTGGATCACCCCGTTCCCGGAGGCGCCGAACGGCACCTTCATCAACGGTACGGAGATCCACGACCGTACCCGGGTGCGGCCCGGCGACCAGATCCGCTTCGCCACCGACCGGGAACCGCACGTGGGCCCGATCAGCGAGTCGATCCGTCAGCCGGACCGGGATCGGCAGGGTCCTCCAGCCCGGCCAGCATGAGCCGTACCCGGCGCAACCGCTCCTCGAGGTCGGCCGTCACCGCGTCGGGGGTCGCCCCGGCGCGGATGGCGGCGGAGGTGGCCTCGCGCAGCTCCGACGCGAGGTATTCGCGCAGCTCGTCCGAAGCCGTCATGGTCGCCGTCCTGTCAGCCGATCTCGGTTGCCTCTTCGTCAGGATGCACCGAACACGGCTCCATCGGGAGCCGCTTGCGGTCAGGACGGCATCACGCTTTCGGGCCAAGTCGGTGACCCTCGGGCTACGCCGTTCATCCGCCGGAACCGGCCTACCCACCCTCCCCTGTGGACCGAGCGGCTGCCCGGACCGGCTGAGCCGCGCGCCCGTCCGGCTGACCGGTGACGCAAACGGATCGTCCCGCTGTTCACGCTGCGCAGTCCTCCGGGTCAGAGTTGGTCACCTTCGTTGGTCCGACTCCTAGGAGGGTGCCGTGCTCGGATCGACCCAAACCGACGGCGTCGAGGAGGTCCGGGATCTGGCGCGTCGCGGCCTGCTGGCCACCGCGATCGCGGGTGCGACCGGGCCGCACCGGTCGCGGTTGACCGGCGCGACCTACTCGATCGCGTGGCCGGTGGTCTACCGGCGGCTCACCCGGCGGATCGAGATGCGGCGGGGCCACGTCGGCTGTGCGGCATCGGTGACCCGGCTGAGCGACGAATGCCTGGATCGCTTCGAGAACGACGTCGAGGCCGTCGTCGACGACGTCACCCGCAGGGCGAGCACGCGGATCGAGAACCTGGAGGGTTGGATAGTCGGCCGGCTGGTCCCGGCCACAGTCGACGGACATCGTCGGCGGCGCGGGGCGTACGGCGCGCTTCAGCGACCCCGGGTGCCGTCCTGGCTCGCCACCGAGTTGAACGGGGACGCCTGGCTGATCGACCTGGCCACCCAGATGCTCGTCTGGGTGGGCACACCGGTCACGGCCGGTCACGACCTGTGGCCGACCGACAGCTGGGTGGCACGGCACTGTGAGCGGCACGCCGGCGGATCGTACGGGGAGGCCGACGTACGGGCCGACATCCGGGCCGTGCTGCGGGCGATGGGCCGCCGGCCGCGGTGGTTCGAGCGGTACGTCGAGACACCGCTCGGTCACAAGCAGGCCCCGGTCGCCTCGGCGGAGCAGGTCGACGACCTCACCGAGACGCCAGTCGATGCGTACACTGAGCGCGAGCGGCTCCTCACCGCCCTGGCGCACAGTGCCGTCGAGCTGATCCGGGCCCGGCTGGCCCGGGGTGAGCCGGCACGCGTGGTGGTCGCCGAGGTGCTGAACGCGGTGTTCGGCGCCGACGCCGGGGGCGGCCCGATCGGGCGGGCGTACGACGACCGGCTCGCCCTGGTGCTGCGCGACGCGGGCGAGCTGGACCGGATCGTGGCTGTGGTTCGGGAGGTGCTGCCGGCGGGCACGACGGACGACCCTGGGGGAGGTGGCAGGTGACCGAGGAGTCGCCGTTCGTCGGTCGTCCGAACGAGTTGGAACGGTTGACGCGGCGGCTGTCCGAGGTCCGCAACGGCGCTGCCCGGACGGTACTTGTCGGCGGCGGGCCGGGTCTGGGCAAGACGCGGCTGCTGAGCGAGTTCCTGCGCGGGGAGCGGCCGGCCGGCATCCACGTGCTGGCCGGGGCATGCGAGGAACACTTCGGTGATCCCATGCCGTACGGACCGCTGATCGAGGTGCTGGACAACTTCGGCCTGGAGTACGGCGAGGGCCGGGCCACCGAGCTGGGCGGCCCGGCGTACCGGAAACTGACCGCCTTCTTCGACCTCGGCAACGATTCCATGGGCGTGCCCTTGCAGGTCTTCCTCGCGGTGCGCCGGATGCTGGACCACATCGCGACGGACGCCCCGGTGGTGTTGATCCTGGAGGACCTGCACTGGGCCGATCCGTCCACGCTCGACCTGGTGCGGCACCTCGCCCAGACCCGCGCGGAGGATCGCCGGGTGCTGCTGGTCGGCACCTACCGGCCGGTGGGGCGGGCCCACCCGTTGTGGCAGCTGTTCGGTGGTGCCACCTTCATGCGCCGCACGGACCGCTTCGAGCTGCGGCCCTTCACCCTCGACGAGATGCGCGAACTGCTCGGCGAGGTCGACCGCCGGCTGGCCGAGCGGTGTCTGCGGCTGTCGGACGGGATTCCGTTCTATGCCGAACAGCTGATGGCCACCGGCGCGCTGGCGGGCGGGGACGAGGACATCGCGTTGCCGCCCGACATCCGGTCGATGATGCTCGGCCGCCTCAGCCAGTTGACCGAGGACGCGTTCCGGGTCCTGCAGACGGCGGCCGTGGCCGGTCGCGCGATGAGCCGGCAGCTGCTGCACGCGGTCAGCGGCATGCCGGCCGAGACTCTGCGGGACGCGCTGCACGAGTGCGCCGACCACCAGATGCTCAGCGCCGGCCAGGGGGTGTACCGGTTCCAGCACGCGCTGCTGCGCGAGACGGTCCTGCAGGAGACCGCCCCCGATGTTCGCGTCGAACTGCACGTCGCGATGGCGGAGGCGCTGGCCGCCGACTCCCGGTTGTGCGTGACCGAGGGCTCGGCCGCGGCCGAGCAGGCGATCCACTGGTACCAGGCGGGAGTGTGGCCGCAGGCGCTGACGTACGCGGTCGCGGCCGGTCAGGCCGCCGCCCGCACGTTGGCGTTCCCCTCCGCCGATCTGCAGTTCGACCGGGCCCTGCGACTGTGGCATCGAGTCGAGGACGCCGAGGCGCGGGCCGGAATGCCCCGATTCCGGCTGCTCGCCGAGGCGGCCGCGGCGGCGCGCTGGTCCGGGCGGGTCGACCGGGCGATCGAGCTGGTCGAGCAGGCCATCGACGCGCCGGACCACGGCGGCGACCCGGGGCAGCTCGGCGAGCTGCACGAGCGGCGGGCCAACTACCTGGCCGAGGCGGGCAGATGGGCCGACTCCGCTGCTGCCTTCCGCGAGGCGGCGCGCCTGCTGGCCGACCGGCCGCCGTCGGCCGTGCAGGCCCGGGTGCTGGCCGGCATCGCCCTCGCCCACCTCCAGGCCGGCCGCTACGAGGAGGGCGGAAAGACCGCCGACGAAGCGCTGGGCATGGCGATCGAGGTGGGGGCGTACGCCGAGGAGGGCCGCGCGCTCAACGTCTCCGGGCTCGCCCTCGGCATGCGTGGCGATCCCGAGGGCGAGGTGCGGCTCCGCCGGTCCATCGAGATCGCCCGGTCGGTGGCGCACATCGAGGACCTGCTCCGGTCGTACGGAAATCTGGGGTTGATCCTGGAACACGCGGGGAGGCTGCGTGACTCCGCCGAGGTCACGCGGGACGGGCTGGACGAGGCACGCCGGCTCGGCCTGACCGACAGCCGGCAGAGCACCATCGTGGCCAACAACGCCAGCGCCGCGCTGGTGCTGCTGGGCGAGTGGGACGACGCCGAACGGATCATCACGGAGGCGATCCAGGATCTGCGTCCGGCGGAAAGCCTGTATCCCCGTCTCACGCTCGCCGAGATCCAGGTGCACCGTGGCGATCTCCGGCGAGCGAGCGAGCTGCTCGCCTCGATCGACGACGTGGAGCACGGGGCCGATCCGCGATTCCTCGGGCCGCTGCACGCGATCCGCGCCGAGCTGGCGATCGAGGAGGGCGATCTGACCCGCGCGGTGGCGGAGGTGGGCCGGGGGCTGGCCGCGGTGCGCAAGGGTGAGAACACCTTGGAGCTGCTGCGGTTGTGCGCGGTCGGGATGCGCTGCGCCGCCGACCAGGAGGCGGCGGACGCCGGTGACG
Organism: Micromonospora sp. NPDC048169; assembly: GCF_040652815.1. NCBI lineage: Bacteria > Bacillati > Actinomycetota > Actinomycetes > Micromonosporales > Micromonosporaceae > Micromonospora > Micromonospora sp. NPDC048169. The sequence goes on along the minus strand of NZ_JBEZMS010000003.1, from coordinate 25,143 downwards.
GCCTCGCCCTGCTGGCGGGCGAGGCCGTGCGGCGCGCACCGGTGTCGGAGGAAACCGCCCAGCTGGCGCGGCTGCTGGCGGCGGAACGGCGGCGGATCCGCAGGACCGACACCGCGCGGGTCTGGGGCCAGGTGGCCGACGGATGGGCGGCGCTGGACCGGCGGTTCCCGGCCGCGTACGCCCGGTGGCGCCAGGCCGAGGCCGCGTTGCGGGCCGGCGAGCGGGCCGGGGCCCGGGAACCCGCCCGCATCGCCTACCAGACGGCGACGGAACTCGGTGCCGCACCGCTGCGCGAACGGGTGCGGACGCTGGCCCGCAGGGCCGACCTGGACCTGGGTGATCGCCCCGCGCCCGCTCGGCTTCCGTACCAGCTGACCCCCGCCGAACTGAACACTCTCCGCCTGCTCTATCAGGGCAGTGACGTGGCCCGGATCGCGAGCCAGCGGGACGTGTCCAAGCGGACTGTCGAGACCCAACTGGGCCGGGTTTACAAGAAACTCGGTGTGCACAGCGCCGTCGAGGCGATCACCCGGGCTCGGGAGGAACACTTCTTCGACTGAGCGCTCATGCCCGGCGTGCCGTCCGTCAGAGATGGGCATGACGGGTAAGGCACTTCTGATCGGTGCGGCGACCCACGGTCTGACCGGAGTCCGCAACGACGTCAAGGCGATGGCGCAGACCCTGAGGGCGCGTGGCTTCGCGGTCCAGCAGCTGGTGACGCCGCAGGCCACCCGGGCGGGAATCCTCGACGCGTACGAGAAGCTCATCGCCGACGCCACCCCGGACGAGGCGTACGTCGTCTACTACAGCGGCCACGGCGGTCGCATCCGGGGGACGGACGGACGAACCATCCAGTTCATCGTCCCGGACGACTACTCGGACTCCGACGACGACGACTTCCGGGGCATCACCGACCCGGAGCTGTCCGTGCTGCTCGCCCGGTTGACCGAACGCGCGCCAAACGTCACCGTGGTGCTCGACTGCTGTCACGCCGCCCACATGTCCCGTCAGTCCGGCCCACGGGTGCGGGCCCTGCTGCGGACGAAGCCGGGACAGTGGCAGCCGACGTACGAGCGCGTCGAGCGGCACGTCCACCGCCTCGTCGCCGGCGGCCTGGCCATCGACCGACGCCCGCTGATCGGCAACGACCTGGCGGTCCGGGTGGTCGCGTGCGCGCCGACCGAGGCGGCATTCGAGGACGCCAACCCCGACGGCGTCCAGATGGGGCTGCTCACCGACGCGCTGACCCGGGCGTTGCGGGAGACGGACGGGCTACGGGTCAACTGGTCGACCCTGATGGACGCCGTGCGTCGCCGGGTGCAGGCGATCGTCTTCACCCAACGGCCCGAGGCAGAGGGGCCGTCGAGCCGGGTGCCGTTCGAGGTGACCGAGCTGGATCCGCTGGACACGCTGCCGGTGACGGCCGACGGTCCGACCCGGATCCAGCTTCTCGGTGCGCCGCTGCTCGGGGTCGAGGTAGGCGACGAGTTCGCGATCGGTGCCGGCGACACGGACCTCGGCACGGTCTCGGTCACCCGGCTGCTGCCCACCGCGGCGGTCGCCGAGCTGCCGCCCGAGCTCGCCGGGCAGCCCTTGCCACCGGGCGCGCGGGCACGCCGGGTCCGCGCGTCCGCGCCCGCCATGCCGGTACGCCTGCCGGCCGGCCACCCGGCGACGGCCGACCTGATCGAGGCGCTGGCCGCCCGGCCCATGCTGCGGCCGGCCGACCCGGGCGTCCGGGCGACCGTCGAGGTGGTGGCGGACGAGCAGGGCCGGCTCGTCATCCGGGACGACTACGGCCCGTTGCACGCGCCCCGACCGGCGACCCGCGCCGACATCGCCGCGATCGTCACCAACCTCCAGCGGATCGCCCAGGCCGGCGCGCTGCGGCGGTTGGCCGGCGACCCGGACCGGTCGCTCCGGCACGACGTACGTATCGAGTGGGGGCGGGTGCGCGACGGGCGGGAGGAGCCGCTCGAGCTCACCGGGAGCCTGCTGTTCGCCCAGTCCGATGAACGCGTCTGGTTCCGGGTGCGCAACGAGGGCGACCGCGCGGTGTACGTGTCGCTGATCGACATCGGCATCTCCTCCCGGATCGCCGTTCTGAACCAGTCCGACCCCGGCGGCATCAGGCTGGCGGCGGGTGCGTCCTACACACACGGCTGGGACGAGGACCGGCGGCGGTTGACCGGCGTGCCGATGACCTGGCCGTCCAGCATCGATCCGGCGGTACCCCGGCCCGAGACGGTCCTGGTGCTGATCAGTGACGGTCCGGTGGACGTCTCCGTGCTCCAGCAGCGCGGGCTCCGCGACGGCCGGGCCCGGTCGGGGCTGGAGAACCTGCTCGCCCAGATCGCGGACGGGATGAGCCGCGAGATCGGTGACGCGCCCGCGTCCCAGGTCCGCTACGCGATTCAGCCGATCGACTTCGTCGTCAGCCCGACCCCTCCACCGATCACCGAGCGGGCGACGTTCCTCGTCGACGACCGCCCGGCCCAGCCCATCCGGCTGCTGGCGCCGCGCGGCACGACGCCGACCCGGGTGGCGGTCCGCATCGCCGAGCTGACCGTGCACCGCAACCGGGCCCTGGGCAGCGCCGACGTGCGGGTGGACGCGGTCGTGCTCACCGGCGGACCGGGCAGCCAGCCGGTCTACCGGGCGGCGACGATGCGGTTCAGCAACGTACGGGACGGCGAGCGGCTCCCGCTCGACGACGTGCTGATCTATCACGGCCCGGCGGTCGACTTCCTCGACATCGCGGTCTGGGTCTCCCGCGACACCAGCGGCAGCCTCGCCCTCAGCGCGCTGCTCGAGCAGCGGCTCACCAGCCCGGCGGTGCAGGAGGCCGGTCTCCAGGTGGCCGGGCTGGCGCTGACCGCCCCGCACGCGGCCATGGCGGTCGCCGTTGCGGGCGCCGGGGCGGTCCTGGTCAACACGGCCTACGAGCTGCTCACCGGCGTGGTGGGCCCGAGCATCGGGCTGTACCGCACCTCGCTGCTCGCCCAGGAGCAGTTCGGCATCGGCCGCCACGAGCGGCATCCGCAGGACTTCTCGTTCACGTTCACCGTCGACGAGGTGACCTGACCGTCCACCCGTTCACATCACCGGAAGGATCCAAACCGCATGGACAAGAAGCTCATCATCGGCCAGTCCGAGTGGTCGGTCGCGGACGAGGACGCGCAGGACGTGTCCCACGCCGTCGAGGACGCGATGGTCAACCGCACCACTGTCCAGCTTCGCCTCTACAACAAGGAGCGGCGTCCGGTCACGGTCTACCTCAACGGCGCCACCACGGCCTTCGTGGTGTTCGACCCGCACGGGGATCCCCGTCCCAGCCAGATGTCCTGAGTCTTTCCGGCGGCCCGTACGTATCGTGCGGGCCGCCGTACGTAATCCCCGGTATCTCGCCGCCGGCGCCTCCCCGCGCCTCGCCCCTGCCTCGACCATCGAGGCGAAGGTCGAGGCAGGAGGGGTTGTCGTGGCAGATTCCCAGAAGCAGTCAGCCGGCGCGGACCGGGTCCGCGAGCTGGCCCGGCAGGGACAGCTGGCTCAGTACTTCCGGCACGCGTCAGCCGAGGAGCGCCGGCTTCTCCGCAGCGGCGCCTTCGAGATCGCCTGGCAGCTCGTTTTCCTGCGCGTCACCCAGCCGATCGAGCGCAGGCGCCGCCACCTGTGCGCCAAGGGCCTGCCCTGGCTCGCCCCGGACTGCCTCGAACGGTTCCACCACGACGTCGAGGCGGTCCTGGACGACTTCTTCGCCCACGCCGATGTGCCGATCGAGAACCTGGAAGGCTGGCTGGTCCGGTGGATGCAGCGCGCCACCGTCGACGGCTACCGCCGGCGCCGGGGCGAGCGCGGGGCTCCGCAGCGTCCGCGTGTGCCCAAGCACCTGGTCGTCGCGCTCGGCGACGATCCGTGGCTGGTGGAGTTGGCCAGACTGATCCTCGACTGGGTCGGCACCGAGGCCACCGCGGGCGGTTCACTGTGGCCGCTGACCGGCTGGGCCGAGCGGCGTGCCCGGTTCACCGGCGACCAGCACGGCGGCGAGCCGGCGGTCGCCGCCGAGGTGGAGGTCGTCCTGGCCGCGATGCGGCGCCGGCCCGGATGGTACGAGCGGACTGTGGAAGCACCGCTCGGCCGCAAGCAGGCACCGGTTTCGTTCTCAGCCGGTCATCCGGAGCCCGAGCCGCTCGTGCTGGTGGCCCGGCACGAGCGGGACGACTCGCTGCTGCAGGAGCTGGCCGCGCGTGCGATCGATCTCATCGAACGGCGGATGACGGCCGGCGAGGACCCGCACGTCGTGGTCACGGACGTGCTGAACACGGTCTTCGGTGAGCTGACCACCGAGCACGACCTGGACCGTCCGCCGGGCGAGGAAGCGGTCGACCCGGATCGGGTGGCCGCCCTCATCAGCGACCGGAAACGGCTGGACGACATCGTCGCGACCGTCGTCGAGCTGCTCGGCCGGCGCGATCGTCCGTCAGAACCGTAGGAGGCGAACGCAGGGAGGCGGACATCGATGAGCCGGCCGGACGAGACGAACGTCGCCCGACGGATGCGCGGGATCAACCGGGTTCTGCGGCTGCTGGAGGCCGCCGCTTACCGGACCATGACCGACCCTCGCGCGGCCATCGCCGAGATCGATGCGGTGATCGCCGAGCACCGTGGTGACCCGCAGGTCGAGGCGCTGGCAGAGGTCGCCCGCAAGGGCCTGGAACTGGCCGCCGGGTACTCGATCGGTGACGGGAGCCGGCTCCGTGCCTCGGTGACGGAGCTGGGCGCGATGGTCGCGGGTCACCCGGAGGGCGACCAACTGATGGGACTGCTTCCGGGCTACCTGGACGCGTTGCAGACGCAGCAGGGCGGGGACACCTCGGCCGCCGTGGCGATGCTGGCCGACCTGGCGGACCGGACGAACGAGCTGCCGCAGGGCAACCTGCTGCGCCAGTCGATGGCCGAGGTCATGCCGATGATGCGGGCGCTGCAGGCGGCAACCCGTGGTGAGGCGAGCGTGCTGCCGCTGCCGCGCGCCGGGTCCTCCGACGCGGAACGCGCCTTGCACCTGGCGGCTCGGGGCGGCACGGCCCTGCGGATGGGCGACGAACGGGACGAGGTCAGGATCGCCGCGGCGATCGCTGATCTGCGTGAGGCGGTGTCCCTCACCCCGGAGGACCATCCGGACCACGTATTCCACCTGGCGTCGCTGGCGCTGGGCCTGTACCACCGCTCGACGGTCACCGGCTTGCTGTCCGACGTGAATGAGGCGGTCACCGTGCTGGAGCGGGCACGGGATCTGGCCGGTGGTCCGGGCAATCAGTACTGGTCGTACGTCACCGGCATGCTCGGTCAGTTGCGGAACCGGTTGGGCGAGGCGTCGCCCGCCCGGCTCGCCATGCTCGAAGGGCTCCGTGGCTACGCCTGGCGGGTGCTGCTGGAACCCGACCCGGCCACGGCGCGCGCCGTGGCCGGGCATGCGGCCACCGAGGCGATCGTGACCGCCAGCCATTGCCTGGTGGAGCAGCAGCCCGAGGACGCGCTCCGGGCGCTGGACGGCGGACGCGCCCTGATGCTGTTCGCCGCGACCGAGCTGCGGGATCCGGCCACTCGGCTGACCGCCGCCGGTCACCCGGAACTCGCCGCCCGGTGGCGGGCGACCGACACCCCCGACCCCCTGCTCCGGGAGGATGTCCTGCAGGTCCTCGCACGCGACACCGGGCTGCTCGACCCGCCCGGCCTCGACGAGATCCGGGACGCCCTACGCCGGCTCGGCGTGGACGCGCTGGCCTATCTCGTACCGGCCGACCCGCTGACGCCGGGCTGGGCGGTGATCGCCCCGGCCGCGGGCGAACCGTGGTTCTTGGCCCTGCCGAACCTCACCGTCGGCGAAGGTACCGATGTCGAGCGGTACCTGACGGCCGTGGCCGGTCGCTCCCCGGACCACACGACGCGCGAGGTCGGGACGGACGATCCGGCCGAGTTCGCGGACCGCGTCGACGCGCTGTGCGGCTGGGCGTGGAAGGCCGCGATGGGGCCGCTGGTCGAACCGTTCCTCAGCGCCGATCGCGTGCCACGTCTCGTGCTCATCCCGATGGGCGACCTGGCCCGGGTGCCGTGGCAGGCGGCGCGCGACCCGGGCGGCACCTACCTGGTGGAGCGGGTCGCGCTCTCCCAGGCCGCGTCCGCCCGGATGTTCTGTGACACGGCCGCGGCCGAGCCGGTCCGGTTGACCTCGGGCGGCATGGTGCTGGCCGACCCGGACACCGGCCGGCGTGCGGCCGACCTGCGGTCGGCGCGGCTCGAGGCGTACGGGATCCATCAGTCGTTCTATCCCGCCGCCACCTACGTCGGGCGGTGGCCGAACGGAAGGGTGAGCCCCTCCGGTGCGGGTACGCCCGCCGACGTACGCTCCTGGCTGCTCGCCGACGCCACCCAGGCCGGCACGATGCTCCACCTCGCCTCGCACGGGGTGATCGAGACGGCTCGTGCCTCGACGTCGTCGCGCCTGCTGCTGGCGGGTGGGGACCTCACCGCGGACGAGCTGATCACGCTGCTGGCCGATCCGGACCGGCATCCGATCGGGCTGGTCGTGCTTGCCGCCTGCCACACCGGCCGCTCGATCCACGGGTACGACGAGGCGTACAGCCTGGGCACGACGTTCCTGGCCGCGGGCGCCCGCTCGGTGCTCTCCACCCAGTGGAGCATCCCGGATCAGGACACCTCGCTACTCATGTTCATGTTCCACCATTTCCTGACGACCGAGCACCGCGCTGTCTGGGACGCACTGCGCCGGGCGCAGGTCTGGATGCTCGACGGTGACCGGCAGCCGCCCCGAACCATGCCGGGCCCGTTGCGTCGCATGCTCGCGGACACCGACCCGGCGCGGGTGGTGGCGTGGGCCGGCTTCACCCACTGGGGACAGTGACCGACCGAAGGGCGGTAGCGCCATGCAGGACTCCATCGAGCGGCTCCGGGAGGAGCTGTCCCGGATCTCCGGACCGGCCCGGCTGCCGAAGCTGACCCAGCTCGGGCAGGTGCTGGCCACCGAATACTGGCGGGCCGGACCGGGCCGGCCGGCGGCACTCGGTCTCCTGTCCGCCGCGATCGAGGCATGGGCCGAGGCATACCGGCTGGTCGACCCCGGCGACCCGGTCCGTGGCCAGGTGGCCGTCCGGCTCGGCATGCTCCTGGCGGCCCGGCACGGTACGCACGGCAGCGGGCCGGAGGACCGGAACACCGGCATCGCCGTGCTCACCGAGGCGACCGGGTTCCCCGGCCTGGCACCGATGCAGGGAGTCGTGGCTCGCATCACGTTGGGGCAGCTGTATCTGGCCCGGGCCACGGAGGCGATGAGCCCGGCTGCCGCACGCGGCGGCTTCCTCGGCGGGGGGTCGTCGGGTGCGGCCCAGGATGCCGAGGAGGCGGCGCGACTGTTCCGGGAACTGCTCGCCGGGCCGGTCCTGAGCACCGACGTCACCAGCATCACCCGCGCCATGCTGGTCGTGGCCGAGTCGATCCACCCGCTGCTCAGCGGTAGTATCGCCGACTTCGACCTGAGCAAAATCATCGACGCCATGTCGCGCCTGCGGGACCTGCAGCGCAACGGCCTGCCGACCGACCTGTGGAACCGGGCGAACCTGACCGACCCGCTGGACTATCCGGTCACCGCCATGCGCGGCGACGGGCAGTCCGCCCCGGTGGTGCCACCGCGACGGCCCACGCCAGCGACAGCGGCGGCAACCAGCACGCAGCCGGCCTCCGCCCGCCGGGCTGCCCGGGAGCAGCTCGCGGCGCTGGCCCTCGACCGCGATCAGCCGGTCTGGGAGCAGGCTCTGGCGATGCTGCTGGCCGGTCCGGGCGAGATCGAGCCCGCCGCCCTGGACGCCTTCGTCGGGGCGACGGCCAACGCGGTGGATGCGCAGGACGGTGGTGACCCGGTCGAACTGGGCCTCGACCGGCTGCTGTCGGTGGTCGGGCTGTGCCTTCGGGAGCGGCGCGACGGCAGCGGCTGGGACGACGAGGACGCCGGCGGCGACGCCCGCCGGGCCGGCGCGCGAGACCTTCTGGTGGCGACGAGGTGCGTACCACCCGGCCATCCCGCCGCGGTCGCGATCGTGGAAGCGGCGGGTGGTCTGCTGGACGAGACGCGGCCGCTGTCGGGTGCCATCGCCGATATCGCGGACGACCTGCTGGCGTACGCGGAACGGATCGAATCCCGGCCGCCCGTGGTGAGCGCGCTCGCCGAACTGTGCCGGACGGTGTCCGCGCTGCACTCCGGCGGCCTGAGCAGTCCGGACCCGCTCGCCGCCGTGGCCGACGTGCCGGCCGGTCATCCCTGGCGGGGTCCGCTCGATACGGCCGCCGCACACGCCCGGCTCGCCGCCGCGGTGCACAACTGCTCCCCGGCCGCGGGCGGCGCGGGCAGCGGCGGCGGTCTCACAGCGGTTCTCGACGCGCTGCTTCGCCACGATCCAGCCGAGCTTCGGACGGCTCTCGACGCCGACGCGGACCGGTCGTCGCCATCGGCCCGGGCCGTTCTCGGCGCGGCTCGCCTGCGCCTGGGGGACGATCCCGACCACGCGATCACCCGGCTGGCCGGCGTCGTGCGGCTGCTCGACGAGGGCGGCCTGCGCACCCGAACCTGGTGGCGACTGGCCGAGGCGTACCGCCGGCGGGGTGCCGTCGGCGACACCGAACGGTGCCGGGACGCCGGCCGCAACGCGCTGGACGGCCCGGACGTCGACCCCGCCGACGCGACCCGCTTCGCCGGGTGGATGCTCGCGGAGGGCCGGGGGGCGGAGGCGTTCACCGCGCTGGAGATCGCCGCGGTCGCGCCGAAGCGGGCCGGGGCCGACTCGCTGACCCACGACGTGCTGGCGGTCCTCGTCGGAGTCGTGCCGGCCGAGACACCGATCGTGACGGTGCCCACTCCGGCCGAGGTCGCCGCCGCGGTCCGCGAGATCGGCGCGGCTGCCCTGCTCTATGTGCACTCGACCGACGATGCCGGGCTGACCGCCGGGGTGCTCTGCCTCGACCCGGCGACCGGTCGGCTCGACGTGCTCGCGAACCTTCCGGTCACCGATCCGCTCGTCTCGGACGATCCCGGTTGGCCGGCGATCCTCGGCCGGTGGACCGCCGGGCGCATACTGGTGGCCGCGACGCGCGGACTGAGCCGGGTGGGCCTGGGCGCGGTGTGCACCGCTGATGGCCGTCGGCTGGGCCAGCAGGTCCGCATCACCGACGTCCCGTCCGGCACGCACGTCGTCCGGTTGGCCGCGCGGTCCGTTCCGCCGCTCACGGAGGAGCCGGTGTTCGTGGTCAACCCGCGCGGCGACCGAGACGACGCGATGGCCGAGGTCATGATTCTGCGCCGGCTGTTCTACCCGCAGTCGGTCTGCCTGGGCCGCGCGCTGGAGCCGGTCGACGCGGTGGGTGGGCCGGAAGACGTATGCAAGCACCTGGCCGGAGCCTCCCTCCTGCATCTCGCGTGCGGACTGGACGGGACGGCCCTGCAACTGGCCGGCGGAGAAGTCTTCGACCTGGCGTCGGTCAGCGGTGCCCGTGGCCTGGTCGTCCTCTCCGCCCCGGCCGCGCCGGACCTCGTGCCGGCGCTGCTCGACGCCGGGTTCACCGGGTTGATCGGCTGGCGTTGGGCCGTGCCGGCGTCGTTCGCCGCGCTCGCGCTCTTCCTGGTCCATCTGGAGCTGGTCGACAATCGGCGGCCACCGGCCGAGGCGGTCGGCGTGGTGCAACGGTGGATGCTGGACCCCGATCGGATCGTCCCGCCGTATCTGCCCGGTGCCCACCTGAACACCGTCACCGCGACCGACCTGACCCGGCCGGCCCTGTGGGCGGCGCTGGCCTACAGCGGCCGCTGATCGGGGTCGACATGTCCGAGGACATACGAGATCTGTTGGTCCGGGAACTTCGGCAGGCGGTAACGGACCGGATCGCGGACGGGGCCCACCCGGACGAGATCACGGCCGGACTGGCCCTGCGGCTGCGCCGGCTCAGGCAGCTGCAGGAGGATGAGCCCAGGTCGGGGCGGACGCTGTGCGTCGAGCAGGAAGATGCTCACTGTGCGATCGCCGTCGCCTCCAGTTCCACCAGCACGTCGGGCTCGAAGAGAGACTCGACGCCGATCAGCGACGCCGGCGGAAGCGGCTGAGGCAACCCGAGCTCCTCGGCGACCGCCTCGATCCCGGCCATGAACGGCCCGATCTTCTCGGACGTCCAGTCGGTGACGTAGAAGGTCAACCGGACGACGTCCTGGAACGACGCGTCGGCGCCGGCGAGCGCGCGGCCCGTGTTGCGCAGCACCTGCGCGACCTGCCCGGCCAGATCCCCCGGTGCGACGGGTGTGCCGTCGCCCAGCCGGGCGACCTGGCCGCTGACGTGGATGTGGCGCGATCCGGTGGCGACTGCCACGTGGTGGTACGGCGTGTTCGGCTGAAGACCGGCAGGGCTGAGACGGGTGACGGGCATCGGGTGCTCCTCCACTGGGCAACTGAGGTTTACCATTGATACCTAGTTGACGGAGGACACTTCAAGGAGACCTGGTTTCATGGGCGATACCGCAGGCGCTCGCGCCGACGAACTGCGCATCGACGCGCCGCACCGCGAGCTGCTCGACCAGGTGCTGGACAAGTGGTCGCTGAGCGTCCTGAACGAGCTGTGCGAGCGCCCGTGCCGGTTCAACGAGCTGCGCCGCGCCATCCCGGCGGTGACCCAGAAGTCGCTGACGGCGACCCTGCGACGACTCGAACGCAACGGCATCGTCGAACGCCACGTCGTGGCGACCCGCCCGGTCGCTGTCGAGTACCGGATCACCCCGCTGGGCAAGACGCTGCGCGCGCCGATCGACGCACTCCTCGAATGGGCCGACGCCCACATGGCCCGGATCGAGCGCGCCCGGCGGGCGTACGACGCCGAGCTGACGTGACCACCGGGACGGCACCGCCCGGCCCGCCCCGGCGTCGCGTGTCACTCGCAGACCGTGCCGTCGTTGTCCCGGTCGATGTACCAGTAGTACTCCGGATCCCTGCCCTGCGTGTACGGGCCGTACCCGTTGGCGTTCGCCTCCTTGCAGGTGCCGAAACGCGGATCGTTGCCGCCACCGCCGGTACTGCCGCCGCCCGTGCTGCCACCGCCGGAGTCGCCGTTGCCGCCATCCGGCTCACACGCCTCGCCGTCGAGGTCACGATCCAGCCCGGTCCGGTACCCGGGCTGGCCGCGTCGCAGCGGCGCCTTGCCCGCTGCGCGTACGGCATCGCAGTTCTTGTAGTAGACGGCGGGTGCCGTGGTCTTGCGCGGCTTCGGCTTCGACGCGGGCTTCGCGGTCGTCGGCGCGGCAGTGGTGGGCGAGGGCGACGGCTCCGGCGAGGCGGTGGCGGCCTCGGGCGTGGGCGCGGTGGTCGTGGTGGCGGGTGCCGCGACCGTCGGCACCTCCTGTGCGACGGCCTTCTCCGGCGACTTGCTCGGCTCGGTGGCGGGACCGGCGGCGATGCCGATGCCGAGCAGCCCGCCGCAGCAGGTGAGGACGGCGGCACCGCTGATGAGGAGCACCTTGATCGCCGCCGGCTGACGGCGCCACCACGACGGCCGGGACGGCGCGAACGGCATACCGGGCCGATAGGGCGGCGAGCCCTGCCCGGGCCACGGATTCTGGGGAGGGAGTTCGGTCACAGCGGGCAGTGTGGAGCGATCAGTCCGATCCGGAGTGTCACCGAACCGACAGACTGGCCGTTACCGGCGCGATAAGCGACGAGACGGCAGGTCCCAGCCGCAGGATGGGCGTCGATGCCGAAGCTGATCGGGGGTGCCCTCTCGCCGAACGGCCGACGGCGAGGGGTCCGGGAGCGGGACGCCGGGTGGGCTCAGGCGGTGAGCGGAGCGAAGAGCTTGTCGGCGGAGCGGCCGACCGCGGCGGTGAGCGTCGCGTCGATGCCGCCGCCGACGACCCCGCCGACGAGCGGTACGGCCTTCGCCAGCGTGATGAGCGCCCGCTTCGTGCCGTACTTGGCGAGCAGCATGAACCCGAGCTTCTGGTTGATCTTGCGGATCAGGTCGATGGAGACCTTCCTGATCGCCTGCTCGGTCAGCTTGACGCCGATCTGGGCGCCGAGCGTGCTGAGTGTCGACTGGATGTTCGAGCCCACCGCGACGAGCGGGATCATCGCCTGCGTGTGCGGGTCGTCGAGGTCGTAGCCTCGCAGGTAGGCGATCGCTCCCGCCAGGCGGACGTTGATGATGAGCGCTCCCGCGACGTTCGCCGGCAGCGTGATCGGCAGGGTCACGAAGCCGCCCAGTCCGGTCACGAAGCCGGCCGACCCGGCTGCCATCACCGACTCCTTGATGAGCCGGCTGATCACCTTGTCGACGTCCTCGGCGGGGGTGCCGCCGCGCTTGCCGAGCAGGGCGCTGTCGTATCTGTCGCCCTGCACGGTCCGCAGCCGGGATTCGGCCCAGGCCGCCGAGCCGGTCACCGGGCCGATGCCGTTGCGCACCACCCTGTTGACGGTGTTCACGAGCGCCAATGCGGTACGGCTCGTCTTGTCGTCGTCCTGGTTTCCGGGCGCGGTCTGCTCACTGTCGAGCCGGGATTCGGCGGTGTCGTCCATGGCGCATCACTCCAGCCGCATCGATCACCGCTGTCAACACGAATGTCGTCCGTCGGTCACGACCATCCATCTACTGTGGATCAGGTGTACGGCCGGATCGTGAGCCGACCGGCTGCCGCCAGCCGCTCGACGGCGGCCCGGTGCGGAACCGCATGGCTGGTGCGACCCCCCACGCCGGTGGTGGTGACTGCCGTGAAGAGCGAGTTGAGCAGCGCCTCCTCCACCGCGTCCAGCACCGCGGCGAACACCGGGTCGATCGCGGCGTCCGGGATCGGCGCCTGGTCCGACGTGGTGAACGCGATCGCGTAGTCGCCGCTGGTGTTGCTGAACGACGCACCGACCCGGGCCATGGCGAACACCGCACGGCGGGCGAGCCGCCGCAACTGCCGCGCGTCCAGTGGCACGTCGGTCGCCACCACGATCATGCACGAGTTGCCCGGCGGTTCGGTCCGGTCGGCGGCCGGCACCAGCTCGTCGACGGGTAGTGGCACGCCGAGCGCGGTGAGGACGCCGCCGAAGTTGGACTGGACCAGCGCGCCGACCGTCCGGGTGTGACCGGCGGTCCCGACCGTGCGGGAGGAGGTGCCGATGCCCGCCTTGTAGCCCAGGGCTGTGGTGCCGGTGCCGGCACCGACGCAGCCCTCGGCGGGGAGCCCACCCGTCGCCCCGGCGACCGCGGCCAGGACGTGCGCCCCGGTGATCGGGCGGCGGCGGATGTCCGACAGGTGCCCGTCGTTCGTCTCACCGACCAGGGGGTTGAACGACAGTCCGTCCGGCCGGCGCTCCATGAGATGCCCGAGCAGCGCGTCCGCCGCCCGGAACACCGACAGCGTGGCGGTCAGCACGACCGGAGATTCGAGTACGCCGAGCTCGTCCACCTGGGTCGAGCCGACGAGCTTCCCGTGGCCGTTGCCGGCGTACACCGCAGCGGGCAGCGTCCACCGGCCGGGGCCGAGCCCGCTCGGCACGATCGCGGTGACGCCGGTGTGCAGGTCGGCGTCGTCGTCGACGGTGGTGTGCCCGACCAGCACACCGGGGACGTCGGTGATCGCGTTGAGGCGTCCGGTGGGTTGCGCCCCGACGACGATCCCCAGGTCGCGGGCGCGCCGGCCGGGCCGGCTCAGGAGGCCGCCGCCCGCAGCGCCTGCACCATGCCGGCCGGGGTGTAGTCGTCGGGGACGCCCTCGACCAGGATGACGTCGCCCTCGATGTGCCGCGAGCGCAGCGGTGCGATCTCCTGGTAGGCGGGCGAGTCCCACCAGGCCCGCGCCTCGGCGATCCCCGGGAATCCGAGCATCACGACGGCTCCGGGCCAGGTGCCCTCCTTCACCTCGTGCGGCGTGGCGTGCACGAGGAAACGGCCGCCGTAGGGGGCGAGGGTGGCCGGGAGGCGTTCGATGTACTCGGCGATGTCCGTATGCGGGGCGGCGTCCTGGAGATGGGCGATGGCGTACGCGGGCATGGGGTCCTTCCGGCCGTCGTGCTCCGAACGTCGATCTTGGCACAGCTGCCGGTATTCCTTCGCGCCGATTTCGCTCAGGGGTGGGAGGCGACGGCCGCGACGGCGGCGTGCGGGCGGTGGGCGGCGTCGTCGAGGCGCAGCAGGCGCTCGACCTCCGCGAACCCGGCTCGTCGCAGCCGCGCGGAGAACTCGTCCACGGGCCAGCGGTACGCGGTGGCGACCTTGTGGTCGAAGGCGCCCACCTCGTCACCGACGAAGATGCCGACCACGAGCGGCCCACCCGGCACCATCGCGCGGCGGAACTCCGCCAGCACGCGGTCGAGATCCGCCGGCGGTAGGTGGATCAGCCAGGTGACGCTCGATGAGGGCGAGGTCGTCCGGATGCACCTGCGCGGTGGTGCCGAACAGGTCGATGTAGAGGCTCGCCACCGCCCCGTACGCGTGCCGTACCTGCGTGTCGTCCACCCGTCGACCATAGGAGCGAGGGGCCCGTCCATCGAATGTTACGACTTGACGAACGACGTGTTATCGCTCACAGTCGATGGACCGGGTGGCGGCGTCGATGGCTCACCGGGCGGGCGCGGACGGCTGCGGGGCGGGCCGGCTGTGGGGTAAGCGCGCCAAGACGCATTGTTAGCGCTCACAACATGTGTGACCTGAAGGAGGAACATGTTTGCTTTCGGTAGGTCCCCATCGACGATGTCGCCGCCGCGACGGCGCGGATGGTTGCCGCGAGTCGTCGCCACTGGCGCGACAGCGGTACTCGTCGGTGCCGCCGCCGTGGCGGCCGTTTCCGCGCCCGCCGCCGCCGCGAGCGTCGACACGAACGCCTGGTACGTCCTCGTGAACCGCAACAGCGGCAAGGCGCTCGACGTCTACAACCTGGCCACGAACGACGGCGCGCGGATCGTGCAGTGGTCCCGCAACAACGGCAACCAGCAGCAGTGGCAGTTCGTCGACTCCGGCGGCGGCTACTACCGGCTGAAGTCGCGGCTGTCCGGCAAGGTGCTCGACGTCTACAACTTCTCCACCGCCAACGGTGGAAACATCGTGCAGTGGTCCGATCTGAACGGGACCAACCAGCAGTTCCGGCTGGCCGACTCCGACAGCGGCTACGTCCGGCTGATCAACCGCAACAGCAACAAGGTGGTGGAGGTGCAGGGCGCCTCGACCGCCGACGGCGGGAACATCGTCCAGTACGACGACTGGAACGGCGCCAACCAGCAGTGGCAGCTCGTCCGGGTGGACGGTGGCGGCGGCAACCCCACCACGCCGCCTCCGACGACGCCGCCTCCGGGTGGCACGTGCAACCTGCCGTCGTCGTACCGGTGGTCGTCCACAGGTGCGTTGGCGCAGCCCCGGTCGGGCTGGGTGTCGCTGAAGGACTTCACAGTGGTGCCCTACAACGGGCAGCACCTGGTCTACGCCACCACCCACGACACCGGGTCGTCGTGGGGGTCGATGAACTTCGGCCTGTTCTCGAACTGGTCGCAGATGGCCTCCGCGTCGCAGAACGCGATGTCGTCGGGCACCGTGGCGCCCACCCTGTTCTACTTCGCGCCGCGCAACATCTGGGTGCTGGCATACCAGTGGGGACCCACCGCGTTCTCCTACCGCACCTCCACCAACCCCACCAACCCGAACGGGTGGTCGTCGGCGCAGCCGCTGTTCACCGGCAGCATCTCCGGCTCCGGCACCGGCCCGATCGACCAGACCCTGATCGCCGACGACCAGAACATGTACCTGTTCTTCGCCGGTGACAACGGCAAGATCTACCGCTCCAGCATGCCGATCGGGAACTTCCCCGGCAGCTTCGGCTCGAACTACACCACCATCATGTCGGACTCGACGAACAACCTGTTCGAGGCCGTGCAGGTCTACAAGCTCCAGGGCCAGACCCGCTACCTCATGATCGTCGAGGCCATCGGCTCCCAGGGCCGCTACTTCCGGTCCTTCACCGCCACCAGCCTGAACGGATCCTGGACCCCCCAGGCGGCCACCGAGTCCAACCCGTTCGCCGGCAAGGCCAACAGCGGCGCCACCTGGACCAACGACATCAGCCACGGCGAGTTGATCCGCACCACCGCCGACCAGACCTTCACCGTCGACCCCTGCAACCTCCAACTGCTCTACCAGGGCCGCTCCCCCAACTCCGGCGGCGACTACGGCCTCCTGCCCTACCGCCCCGGACTCCTCACCCTCCAGCGCTGAGCGCGTACCCCGAGATCTGGAGAGCCCGGCCCGCGATCTCGCGGGCCGGGCTCTCCGGCGTTTCGGACGGCGGTGATCGTTGCCCTGGAGGCAACGGTGGTGGTCCGGTCCGTCGTTGATCGGAACCGCCCCGCCCGAGAGGGTGGAGGTTGTCACCACCTCCCGAGCGAAGGGTTTGGCAGATGTCGTTCCAGGCGTACCTCGACGCGATCGAGGACAAGACCGGCAAGACCCCGCGCGTCCTGGTCGACGAGGCCAGGGAGCGCGGCTATGACGCGGCCGACGTGAAGGCGGGCGTCGTCGTGGCCTGGCTGAAGGACGAGTACGGGCTCGGCCGGGGACACGCGATGGCGCTCAACCATGTGATCAGGAACGGGCCGAGGATCAGCGCCAAGCACGTCGGGTCCACCGGCTCGCACCGGGACGACAGCGACTCGCTGTGGCTGGACGGCAAGGCCGCCCGGCCGGCCGGCCCGTGATCGGGCCGGCCGGCCGGTGACGTCACGCGCGGACGGTCACCGGAGCGCTCGTGGCACGACCGTTGGCGTAGCCCGCCTTCACCGCGACGACCGTCACGGTGACCGCCTTGCCGCGCATCGCCGCGGTCAACGTCAGCGTCTTCGTCGTCGTGCCGGTCAGCTCCCCGCCCACTCGCCACTCGTAGCGGTACGAGTCGGCGGTGGGCGTCCAGGTGCCGGTGGTTGCCTGCACGGTCTGCCCCACCCGAGGCGTACCGGTGATCGTCGGGTTGACAGTGGCCTGCAACGCCGGGCCCTTCGCGACCGGGACCGTGGCCTGCGACGTCGCCCGGCCGGACGAGTACCCGGGCTTGATCGCGGTGACCGTCACGGTCAGCCGCTTGCCCAGCTCGGACGCCCGGATCACGTACGTCGAACCGGTCGCTCCGCTGATCGCGGTGCCGTCGGCCGCCCACTGGTAGGCGTACGCCGAGGCGGCCGGGCTCCACTGCCCGGTCGACGCGCGCACCGTCGCCCCCACGGCCACCGTGCCGGTCACCGCCGGTGCGGCCACCGACCGGAGAGCCTGAGCTGCGGTGATCGAGAACGCGTCGGCGAGCGAGACCGGCGTGCTCCACTCGTCAGGCCGAATCGAGACGGAAGCCTTGCCCACAGCGGCGGAGGTCAGGTCGACATCGGCGGTGAGGGTCCGGCGGTCCGCCGAGACGCTCCGCACCGTCGCGGCGATCGCGGTGCCACCGGCCGGGGTGACGGTGACCTGATCCTCCTGGTGGAGGCCGCTGCCGGTGATCGTGATCGTCCGTACCGCGCCGGTCTCCACCGACGACGGCGACACCGACGTCACGGTCAACGGGTCGGGCGCCACGGAGAAGGAGTAGTAGGTCTGCAGCGATTGCGCGCCGTCCGCCGTCACGCTCTTCACGTAGAGCGTGTAGTAGCCGGCGTCCGGCGGAGTCCAGCTGATCGTCGCGCTGCCGTCGGCCGTGGCGGCGACAGTGCCGTCGGCGCCGGGCAACTGGTAGGTGTACTTCACCGCGCCGGGCTGCCGGGGCTTGAACGTGAAGGTGCCAGGCGCGAACTTGCCGGAACCCGACGAGGGGAAGTCCGTCGACACGACCACCGGGGAGTCGGTGACCGACCAGGAGTTCCCGCCCTCGGTGGTCCGCACCCCGGCGGCGTTGCGGGCCGTCACTGTGACGTAGGTGTAGCCGCGCTCGTTGAGCGTGTACTGGAAGGTGACGGAGCCGTCGGCCGCCGGCGGCAACACCTGCCGGGTGGCCGGGTCGCGGTTGAGGAACACCTCGTACTCGACGACGTTCACCATCTCGGTGCGCGCCGTGAAGGTGGCGGTGGACCCGACGACGTCGCCGCCGCTGCGGGTCACGTACGGGCTGGCGCCCGACACCGAGACGGAGATGAACCGCGGCTCGGAGAGCGTGCCGTCGGCGCTGCGGCTCTGCACGTACAGCGCCTGCGTGCTCTCGCTGGTGGCGGTCCAGGTCAGGTCCGCGGTGCCGTCCGCGCCGGCCGGCAGGACGGTCTTCTGGCTCGCGCTGCCGTTGTAGTCCGCCGTCCAGTAGAGGTAGGACGTGACCTCGGGCATGCGTGGGGCCAGGTGGAACCGGAGCGACGACCCGATGATCACGTACCGGTCGACGTCGCCGGTGACCCGGGGGGCGTTGTCGACGACGAACGTGTAGGCCCGTTCCGGGTGCGTCGCACCGTCGGCGGTGACGCTGCGCACGTACAGGGTCTGCCGCCCGGCCCGGGTCGGGGCGATCATCGCGGTGACCGTGCGCTCGCCGCCGGTCACGACCGAACCGGAAGGGCCGTCGCCGTCGATACGCCAGGCGAACGACTCCGTGCCGGGGACGTTCGAGGTGAACTCGAACGCGCCGGGCACGCCCACGCCGTAGTCCAGGTTGGTGCTCCAGTCCGGATAGGCGCTGGAGAAGACCGAGGGCCGCGTCTCGCGTACCCAGAACTCGTAGACGTTGCGCTCCGACCAGTTTCCGGCCCGGTCGATGGCGTACACGATCACCGAGTGGTGGCTCGCGTCCTGCGGCGTCCAGGTGACGGTGGCCGGTCCGCCGAGGCCCGCCGCGGGGACCTCGACATATTCGTCGCCGGTTCCGGAGAACCGGTACTGGTAGCTCACTGTGTCGTCGGAGGCCGAGGTGAAGGTGAAGCTTCCGGTGTCGCCGACCCCGCCACCGGCGTTCTCCCAGTCGCCAGTCGGGTACTTCGCCGAGGCGACGTCCGGCGCCGGACCGCCGACGCGGTCGATGGTGAAGTAGCAGGTGGCACTCCACGGCGACGTGTCGGCGCCGTCGAGGACGCGCACCCGCCACCCGTACGTGACACCGTGCCGCTGCCGCTCGGGGTCTTCGAGCTGGATGTAGACCTGGTTGTTGTGCGGGGCGAGGCCGGTGAGCCACTGCTGCGGGGCATCCGGCGTGGTGACGTCCCACACCTGGAAGTCGGCCTGCGGGTCGGCGCTCTGCGGCGTCCCGCTGTAGGTGCCCTGGAGCACGACGGCGTTGGCGTCGTTGAGGCGTACCGGGCTCAGGTAGGGCCCGGGCGCCTGGGCCGCGCAGGCCTGACCGGCGGTGGTGAGTTCGGTGGGCCCGCCGACGGCCGCCGCGGCCGGAGTCGCGGCTGCGCCGACGACCGTCGCGCAACCGACGGCGAACGTGGTGGCTGTCGCGAGTAGACGCCCGAAAGTGGGCGCGAAGGTACGCATTCCGGTCCTCCCCGTGAATGAACGCGGGCGACGATCGAAGCGCCCGCGGAGGAAGGATCGCACGGGTTCGATGGCGGCGGTGTCCCCTCCGGCTGGAGAGCGACGTCTATCGTCTCGGCCATGGGAGCGATCAAGCCGTGGCACGGCGTGTGGGCGTGGCGCCGCCGCCGCTGACCGGTCAGCGGCCGGTAGCGCCGGCGAACTCCTCCACCGCCGTGCAGACCCGCCCGAGCGCCTCGGCCGAGGCCGCCAACGGCCCGGGCACCATCATCGAGTGGTCGGCGTCGGCGACCTCCACCACGTACGGGGTGAGCCGGCGCGCCACCGCCCCGTCCCAGACCGGGTCGGCGGTGCCGCCGGCCAGCAGGAACGGCGCGGTGGCCCGGCCCAGCGGCTCCCGTACCGCGGGGTCGGTCAGCAGCGGCGTCAGCCAGACCGCCGGGATGCCCCGGTCGGCGGCGAGCGGGGCGGCGAAACTGCCGAGCGACTTGCCCACGAGCAGATCCACCCCGGCGTCGAGGACCGGATCCAACTGCTCGGCGACCCACTCCGGAGCGGCGTCGTGGCGCAGATCGCCGATCGACCGCCAGGTCACCTCGTGCACCTCGAAACCGAGCCGGCACAACGCCTCCCCGATGTAGACGAAGAGCGGGCCCCGGGTGTCGTAGCCCCGTCCCGGAGCGAGTACCGCGCGTCGATTCGCCATGGCAGCCTCCCTTGCGTCGGATCGATGCGTCACGCTAGCCGCTGCGCGGGTTTCCAGTGACCCCGCGGCCTCACAGCCGTTCCGGGGTGCGGATGCCGAGCAGGTCCAGGCCCTGCCGCAGCACCCGGGCGGTCAGCTCGCACAACACGAGCCGGCTCTCCCGCGTCGGCGCATCCGCCCGCAGCACCGGGCACCGCTCGTAGAACGCGCTGAACGCGACCGCCAGCCGGTGCAGGTAGGCGGTCAGACGATGGAACTCCATGGTGCCCGCCACCTCCTCGACCACCGCGGCGAAGCCGACCAGCTCCGTCGCGAGCGCCCGCTCGGCCGGCTCGGCGAGCGAGACGTCCGCGTCCGGTCGCGCCGCCGCGCCGGCCCGCCGGAAGATCGACCGGACCCGCGAGTACGCGTACTGGAGGTACGGCGCGGTGTTGCCCTCCAGCGCCAGCATCCGTTCCCAGTCCAGCACGTAGTCCTTGTGCCGGTCGCCGGACAGGTCGGCGTACTTGATCGCGCCGATGCCCACCGCGTGTCCCACCTCGGCGGCCTCCGCCTCGCTCAGCTCCGGATCGCGTTCCCGGGCCAGCGCGGTGGCCCGCTGGACCGCCTCGGTGAGCAGCCCGACCAGCTTCACCGACCCGCCGGCCCGGCTGCGCAGCATCCGCCCGTCCGGGCCGAGGATCGAGCCGAACCCGACGTGCTCGGCCCGCACCGGCGTGGCCAGCCAGCCGGCCTGCGCGCCGACCGCGAACACCATCTCGAAGTGCCGCCGCTGCGGCAGCCCGACCACGTAGAGCAGCCTTGTCGCGCCGAGCGCGCCGGTCCGGTGCCGCAGCGCGGCCAGATCGGTGGCCGGGTAGCCGTACCCGCCGTCGGACTTGCGCACGATCAGCGGCAGCGGCTCGCCGTCACGCCCCACCGACCCGGGCGGGAACACGCAGTCCGCGCCCTCGCTCCGCCGCAGCAGTCCGAGCCGGTCCAGTTCCTCGACGGTCGGCGCGAGCTGGTCGTGGTAGCTGCTCTCGCCCCGGAAGTCGTCGCCGCTCAGTGTCACGTCGAGCAGGTCGTACACGGTCAGGAAGTAGCTCTCCGACTGCGTCACCAGCAGCCGCCACAGTCGCAGCGTGGCCGGGTCGCCGCCCTGCAACGCCACCACCCGTTGCCGCGACCGTTCCCGGAACGCCGGGTCGTCGTCGAACTTCGCCCGCGCCGCCTTGTAGAACCCGTCCAGGTCACCCATGGACAACTCCTGCGCCGCGCCGGCCTCGCCCAGGTCGAGCAGGTGCTCGATCAGCATGCCGAACGGCGTGCCCCAGTCGCCGAGGTGGTTGGCGCGCAGCACCCGGTGGCCGAGCCATTCCAGCGTCCGCGCCGCCGCGTCCCCGATCACCGTCGACCGCAGGTGCCCGACGTGCATCTCCTTCGCCACGTTCGGCCCCGAGTAGTCGACCACCACCGTCTCCGGTTCGGCCACGGGCGGCACGCCGAGCCGCGGGTCGGCGGCCAGCGCGGAGACCAGCCCGCCGAGCGCGTGCCCGGACACCGTCAGGTTCAGGAAGCCCGGGCCGGACACCTCCACCGCCGCGCAGAGGTCGGCCAGGGACGCGCGCTCCCGTACCTCCGCGGCGATCTCCCGCGGCGGACGGCCGAGCCGCCGGGCCAGCCCCAGTGCCGCGTCGGACTGGAAGTCCGCGTGCTGCGAGCGCCGCACGGCCGGGTCCACCGGCATGCCGGCCACCGCCGCGAACGCGGGCGCCAGCCGGTCGGCAAGCAACCTTTCAAGATCCATGAGTACGCCGATCTCGCTGTGGATCCGCCGCGCGGATCACCTGACGGGAACGCGACGGCGGAGCGAGGACGATCGATGACGACCGGCGGCTCGATCCGCCGGTCGCAGGAGGGGAAGGCTCAGCGCAGGCGGTCGCGGGACCGCCGGCGTCGCAGCGCGCCGAGCCGGACGTCGGTGGACGTCATCGGGTACGCGTGCGAGCTGGACATGTCGGTAGCGTAACCGGCCGGTCCGGGGCCGGCGCAAGTGCGTACCCCGGACCGGCTCGTGGTCAGGCCGAGGTGCCGACGGCCTTGCGGTAGCGCTCGGCCCGGCGCCGCACCTGGGTGTACGCGCTGCTCAGGCCCATTGCCCGGCGGACCTCGACGAGCGTTCGGCGCACCTCGACGCGGGTCCGCTCGGTGCCGGTGACGATCAGCTCGTCGACCAGGCCGGGCTGCGCCTCGAAGCGGGCCCGGCGCTCCCGGATCGGGTCGAGGAACCGGTTGAGCGCCGTCGCCAGCGCCTCCTTGACCTCGACGTCACCGACCCGGCCGGCCCGGTAGCGGGCCTTGAACTCCGCCACCTGGGCCCGGTCCGGGTTGAAGACGTCGTGGTACTCGAAGACCGGGTTCCCCTCGACGGTGCCGGGCACGTCGGCGCGGACCCGGTTCGGGTCGGTGTACATCCCCATCACCTTGCGGCGCACCGTCGCCGCGTCGTCGGAGAGCGCGATGGCGTTCCCCTTGCTCTTGCTCATCTTCCCGGCGCCGTCGGTGCCGACGAGCGTGGGTGTGGCCGACATGAGCATCTCGGGCACCGGGAAGACGTCGCCGTAGAGGTGGTTGAACCGGCGGGCGATCTCCCGGGTCACCTCGACGTGCGCGGCGTTGTCCTTCCCGACCGGCACGACCTGCCCCTTCACGCAGAGGATGTCGGCGGCCTGGAGGACCGGATAGCCGAGCAGGCCGTACGGCATCTCGTCCTTGCCGGCGTCGCGGGTCATCTCCTTCAGCGACGGCACCCGCTCCAGCCGGGGCACCGTGATGAGGTTCTGGAACAGCGTGTTCAGGTCGCCGACCTCGGGGATCGCGGACTGGAGATAGAACGTGGCCCGCTCCGGCTCAACCCCGGCGGCGAGGATGTCGGTGACCATCTCGCGGGCGTTGTGGGCCACCTGCTCGATGTCCGCGCGGCTGTTGCGCGTGGTGAGCATGTGCAGGTCGGCGATGATGAAGAAGCTCTCGTAGCGCTGGTGCAGCCGCACCCGGTTGGCGATGCTGCCCACGTAGTGGCCGAGGTGCAACCGCCCGGTCGGGCGGTCGCCGGTGAGCATGCGTGCGGAGGACATGGTCGTACGCCTTTCGTGCCGTTCGCTGGCGGGGACGCGCGGATGCGCGGGAGACGATCCGGGTGTCACCCGGATCGGTGGAGCGGGCTCGTCAGAACGAGCGCCGCCATCGCCCGCCGGCGCGGAACCGGAGTCCGCCGGCACGAAGTACGTCGAGGATCTGCTCCCGGCCGTCGGCAGCGTGGCCCGAAAGACCACTGCGGGTCTCCGGGAGGTGGCTGCGCGAACGGGTCATGCCTGACACGTTAGCCGTTCACCGGCCCGTGTGGCTGCACCCCGCGGTGCTTACCGCTGTCGATAGCTCTCCGTGTAGTAGGTGCCGACCCGCTCCCGGTAGTCCGGATGGGCGAAGTGCTCCGCGTCGAACGCGGGTGACTCCTTCACCTGCTCCCGGGTGCGGTCCACGTGCACGACGCGGTCCAGGTGGTCGACCTGCGCCACCGTGCCGGCCGGCAGCAGCACCTTCTTGCCGAAGATCCACGGGCCGGTGTCCACCACCAGGTACCGCGCGTCGGCGTCCTCGCTCGCCTCGTCGATCGAGCCGATCCGGCCGTCCGTCGCCTCTACCCGGTAGCCGGTCAGGTCGATCGGCGTACCCGGGCCGGGCGCGTCGGGGCCGTCGTCCGCGTCGCCGGTGCGCTGCTGCGGCACGTCTCCCGGCCGGGTCTGGTCGTACCCACCGGCCAGGGCGGACGGATCCCGCCAGGTCCACGGGCTGAACGGCTGCATCGGCGCACCTCCGTCGAATCGGCTCTCGGCAGAGACAGTTGCCCCGGCGGCGGCACCGGAAACACGAGCGGCGTCCGTTGCGGGCCTGAGCTGGGACGACGGCGCGCTGGCATACTGGCCGACCATGGTCCTGTCACGTGGTTGGTCGCTGTTCCTGGTCGCCGTCGGCGTCTGGACGTGGGCGATCTGGCCGAGGTTCGCGCTCGCCATCTGGAACGACGAGCGCGCCTGGTCGGCCGGCGTCGTCGGCGAGGGCAGCCCGACCGGCTTCCTCTGGGTGCACGCCCTCCTGATCGCCGCGTCCCTGGCCATCGGTACGACAGTGGGAGCCCTGGGCGTCCGCGCCCTGCTGGCCTCTCGCCACCGCCCTTCCCCGCCTCGCCCGTCCCCGTCCCCGTCCCGCCCGTCTCCGTCCCGCCCGTCCCCACCCCGTTGATCAAGGAGTTTGTGTCCGCTGGGGACGCTGATCGGGACGCGAACTCCTTGATCACCGGCGGCTTCGGTCGGGTGTGACGCGCGCCGCTACCCCTCGATTTGACGTTCAAACCCGCAGACGCGTAACTTTCTCTCTGCCAGCGCGGAACGGGGCAAACGGGACGAAAGCCCGGGAGCGCCGAAACGGGCTGGCACCGGGTCCGAGCGAGGCTTACGCCTTGTGCGGGCGCGGGCCGGGCGAGGCCCGCCGAAACGCCGCAGGGCGGATTTGGCGGAGCGGAACCGACCGGGTAAGGTTGTCGACCGGCAGGGAACCGGGCGAGCTCGCGGGAAACCGCAGCGGCCGGCCTGCCAAATCCGATGATCAAGTGCAGCGGGTGACTGCTGCGCGTGCTCAGCGGCGCCGACCCGTACGAAGCATGACAGACCGGGACACACGGTTTGACACGGCAGAGACGGTGAGGTAACGTAGTAAAAGTGCCCGGCGCGAGAGCGGCGGGTGTTTGAACGAGATGCCCCGGCTGGGGGTTCCGCTGATATGGGGCCCTGTGGTTGGTGTGTGGTTGTTCTTTGAGAACTCAACAGGGTGCTTGTAAAGCCAGTGCCAATTGTTTTATACCCCGGACTGGTCAGGTTTTTGTC